>SOJN01000024.1 GCA_004376575.1 candidate division TA06 bacterium
CAGCAGACCTCAGATGGCGGGTACATCGTCGCAGGTTGGACAGAGTCGTTTGGGCAAGGTATCCGCAGTGTCTATCTGGTCAGAACGGACTCGCTGGGCGACACGCTATGGACTAGGATCCACGGAGGCAAGGGAGAAGACCGGGCAACCTCTGTGCAACTGGCCTCGGATGGAGGTTATATCATCACGGGCTGGACAGGCTCTTTTGGTGCAGGCCTTTTTGATGTATATCTTATCAAGACCGACGAGAATGGACTGGTGGGGGTCGACAACCCAAGGTCTCTTAAGGAAGGTGTGCTGGCCGAACTGGATACGCTGAAGCCACAGTCAAAGGGGTTGGCAAAGAAGCTAAAGAAGGCAAAGAAGCACATAGAAAAGAGTCTGGAGGAGAAGCGATGGCTTGATGACACTCACCTGCACTCTAAACACGGGAAGAAAGTTTTCTACGAAGAGAAAAAAGCTGTGAAGGAGATAAAGAAACTATGCAAGAAGGGAGATTTTCCTGGTGAACTGTGTGAGAGATTGATAAGCATGCTTGTCGGGGCGGACAGCATCTTGGCCAGGGTGGCAATTGATGATGCGATTGCTGCCGGCGGCAAGGAGAAGGAAATACAGAAGGCAGAGAAGGAAATGGCCAAGGCTGAGAAGGACAAGAACAAAGGTAAGTACGAAAAGGCCATCGACCACTACAACCACGCCTGGGAGCATGCGCAGAAAGCCATGAAGAAACACAAGAAACAGAACCAGATGATGGACGAAACAAGGTCCAGGTCTGCAACCGTGCTTCTCCAGAACCATCCAAACCCCTGCCGGGAATTTACAATCATCAATTACCAATTACCAGAACCTGGCCACACCACGCTTAGGGTTTACGATACTTCTGGGAGGCTTGTTGGAACTCTAGTAGACGGTTCGAGGGAGGCTGGTCATCACATTGCCCGTTGGGACGGCAGAGACGGCAGCGGAAACCTAGCGCCCAGCGGCGTCTACTTCTTCCAAATCAAAGCGGGAGATTACACAGCCGCAAGAAAACTCCTCTTGGTTCGCTGAGAATCGATTTTCGATCTCCGGCTTTTGCAGTCTCGTGTAATCTTATGCTTTCAGTGTTTTCAATTCCGCAATAGAGAAAGAGAAGGTGCCTGCCCTCCGAAGCCACGAAGCGTCAGTCCTCCGTAGCCAAATAGGGCGAAGTAGGAGGCGAAAGAGGGTCATCGTACCTCGAGTTACTCCCTTCGGATACCCTCAGGAGCTCGTGAAACGAGCCGGGCAGGCGGCATAAACTCGCCACCAAGGTTGGCAAAGCAATCTTGCTGTCATTCGGCTCCTCATTAAGAAGTGTTCATTCATTTAACACACATTTAGATTGCTTCGTCGCTAACGCTTCTCGCAATGACAGATTTCTCTCTTGCTCCGAGTGCCAAAAAACAGTGGCGCGGTTCGTCCTTCGGGGACCTCAGGGCAAGCACTTCGACTCGCCAAGTACAGGCCACGTCGACCAAGGCGAAGTCCCGAGTTAATCGAGGGGCAAGCTCACTGTTCAGTTGTAGTCTCCGCCACAGTTGACATTCGGCCTTTGTGTGAGTATAATAGCACAGGAACACTGGAGGTTAGGCTGTTGCGTAGAACGGTTCTTGCGCTCATAATTCTGCTGGGAGTTTCCAGCAGCGCCTTTTCTATTGACGAACTACCCGCCCCTGAAGACATAGTAGGCGCAAGTTGCGGCATATCGTACAACGCATTGCGCCCCGGAATGGATTTTGAATTCGTCATAGTTGGCAGGGTCAAGGAAGGCTGGCACATCAATTCCAACACGCCCACAGACGAGATGTTTGTGCCTACGTCCGTGGAATTTCATCTACCAGAGCATTTTGAGGTCAAAAAGGTGACGTACCCCCCGGGAATCTTCAGGAAGCTATCTTTCTCGGAAAAGAAGCTCTCAGTCTATGAAGATGAGTTCATTATTCGCGCCAACGCATCGCTTGACAACTCTGCGACCCCTTCTGAGCAGGATGTTGAAGTAGTCCTGACTTATCAGGCGTGTAACGATCAGTTATGCTTGGAGCCTGTTTACAGGAAACTGATTCTGCCCCTGAGCATAGTGGGGCCGGATGTTTCCATAGGCGAGAGTGGGTTCGGGGTTTTCGAAGGGGAGCAAGAAAATTCAAGCAAGACTCTGGGTTTTGGGAGCAAAGGGTTGGGCTTGACCTTTCTGTTCATCTTTTTTGGGGGCCTGGCTCTCAATTTGACGCCGTGTGTATATCCCATGATCCCCGTAACCATAAGCTACTTTGGGGGGCAGAGCCATGGAAGTCACAGAAGGCTATTCATGCTGGCAGTTGCCTACCTGATAGGAATAGCAATCACATACTCCATTCTCGGGCTGATTGCCGCGCTCACAGGCTCTTTGATTGGTGCTGCCATGCAGAACCCAATAGTCCTCTCGTTTGTCGCACTCGTTCTGATAGCCCTAGCACTGAGTATGTTTGACGTCTACACTCTCAAGATGCCTGCTCGAATGAACAGCTTTGCAGGTTCTCCAAAGGTTGGAATTCTGGGATCTTTGTTCATGGGTCTCACCCTGGGGATAGTGATAGCTCCCTGCGTGGGCCCGTTTGTATTAGGCCTTTTGACCTATGTTGGAAAACAGAGCAATCCGCTATTGGGCTTCTGGATGTTCTTCACGCTGGCAATCGGCATGGGACTTCCATTGGTTTTTCTAGCCCTCGTTTCAGGGAACATAGGCAAGTTGCCCAGGTCTGGAGAGTGGATGGTCTGGGTGAAGAAAGTTCTTGGGTTCATGCTTTTCGGTATGGCACTTTACTTCCTGAGGACCATCCTCCCTGGTTCGGTTTACTGGACGGGTATGGCCGTGATTAGCCTTGCCGCGGGCGTTTACCTTGGTTGGCTGGATAGGATAAAGGGTATGGGCAAGCCTTTTTCAGTTTTCAGAAAGATTTTTGGTGTGGCATGCGTTGCGCTCTTCTTATGGCTTGTGGTTGCTCCCGGACACACCTTTGTCAGCATTCGTCCAACTGCACGAGTCGAGTGGCTGGCCTACAGCGATGTTGTAGTAAAGAAGGCAGCGCACGATGGTGTTCCTGTTATTGTAGATTTCACTGCTGATTGGTGCATCCCCTGCGAAGAGTTGGAAGAGAAAACGTTCAGCGATCCCAGAGTGGTAGGGAAGATGTCCCGGTTTCTAACTGTTCGTGTCGACCTTACCAAGGGGTCGAGCGATCATGCAAAGGAGCTGAGAGGTCGGTATCGTGTGGCGGGTGTGCCCACGGTGGTCTTCATTGGAGTTGAGGGGAAGGAACTTCCCGAATTGAGATTCGTCGGCTTTATAAGACCAGACAGCCTTCTCGGTTTGATGGATAAGGCAATCCCCAAGTAACAGAGAAAGGCAGGTGGAAATTGAAAAGAGTTTTTCTTGTCGTATCGGTCTTGCTTCTGGCGCTCACAGTGTTGTCATGTGCGTGCAGAAAGAAGCAGAGTGGAACACCCGGGAATATCGAACCAGGAGTTAGAGCACCCAACTTCACCCTTTATGATTTGGATAAGAACAAGGTCTCCTTGAAGTCGCTCAGGGGTAAGGTTGTTTTGCTGGATTTCTGGGCAACCTGGTGCTATCCATGCAGGATAGAAATACCCCACTTCATTCTTCTCTATGAAGACTACAATTCGAGTGGCCTGGAGGTAATAGGCATAGCGCTGGATAAGGGCGGAGCCAGTACAGTGAAGCCATTTGCAGAGAAGGAAGGAATGAATTACACCGTGTTGATAGGCGATGCTTCTGTGGCAAAAGATTATGGAGGTATCAACTCAATACCCACTACGTTTATGATAGATAAGAAAGGTGTTGTGTACTCCAAGTACGTAGGAGTACCAAGAGACATGGGTGTCTTTGAGCGAGACGTGAAGGAACTACTAGGCAAATGATGGGAGGTCTTGATATGCGCAATCTCACTTTGTCACGGTCCAGGATTAGTATCCTCTCTGCGGCCGCGTTCTTGTTTCTATCCGGGACAATCGCTTTTGGTCAGCCACGAATCAAGTTTGCGGAGACTGTTCACGATTTTGGTCTGGTGAAAGAGGGTGAGAGTGTCACACACGTTTTTCGATTCCAGAATTTGGGAGACGAGCCCCTGAATATTCCCAGAGTGAAGACATCGTGAGGCTGTACCGCTGCCCTTCAGTCTGAAGGGGACATCGAACCAGGTATGTGGGGTGAGGTGAAGGCAACTTTTCGCACGCGCAGCAGGGTGGGTAAACAGAGCAAGTCCATCACTGTCAGTACCAACGACCCTGACAAGAAGACCATGACGTTGGTCATCAAAGGAGAAATCTACAAGCTTCTGTGGACCAGTCCTGGTTCTTTGAGTTTCGGAAAGGTCTATAGAGGTAAATCCAAAACATTGACTTTCAAGGTCATCCCATGGGGCGATACGGAGTTTGAGATTGAGAGAATCGAAGTGCCAACAGACGATTTTGAAGCACATGTTGTGAAATCTTCTGGTCTTGCCACGGTGTGGAGACTCGCCCTGAGATCTACAAAGGACGGTCTTGTGAAGAAATTCGGGTCTAAGCGCGAAGACGAGGCAGGGCCGGAAAACAATCCGGACATAAGACCCGAAGAGGCCCGTGGAGACACGTTACGGGCGGTGACGGTTGCTGTGACCGTCCGTCCAACAGCATCAATCGGACGTCGCTCTGGGAAAGTAAAAATACATACAAACCTGGAAGAAATGCGTGTGCTGCAGGTCCTTGCGTTCGTTGATGTGGTTGGGCATATCAGTGTGGATCCACCTGCTCACAACTTCGGCGTGATCCGCACGGGCGAGAAAAAGAAGGTTACTCTTGCAATTACCAGCAACGATAAGACGACATTCAAGATAACGCGTGTCGAAAATGGATGCGAACAGGTTTCCGTTAGCCTGACTGAGGTGCGGCCAGGTGCACGATATGAGCTTACAGTGGAAACAAAGCCTGATGCCCCGGTAGGGAGGCTACGGGGAACTGTCAAATTGTACACAGATGACCCGAATCAACCTGAGATGAAAGTAAAGTTATACGGTAAGGTTCAGAACTAGTTTGAGGCGAGCCTTGCTCAGCCCTTTACCCGGCCGGCCTCATTTGTGCCAGCCCCCCAATTTTACATGGAACGGCGAAGGATGAATAGATTCATCACAAGAAAGATTTTGGAACTGCAGAAGATTGTTCAATATTGAGCCATGTTGAACCGGGGATGGGCGTGTGAGAGGGGGGATTGAACGGGGAGCGGCGGTGAAGAGAGGGTGTGCCGGCCCACTCTTTTTGGTTCTTGAATTCCTAGATGTTTGGATTCAACCGTTGACAGGGAGAGGGATTATTGACGAAACTGGTGGATGCGCTTCTGGGTATTTTGGTCAATTCGTGGGATGTCCTTGTTGATTCTGGTGTATATGTCATATTTGGGCTTGCCATTGCAGGGCTGATCAACGCATTCCTTGGTGAAAAAAAGATTAGTGAAAACCTTGGAAGAAAGAGCTTCAAGTCAGTTCTGCTTTCATCTCTTTTTGGAATTCCTCTTCCCCTATGTTCTTGTGGAGTTGTTCCCACCGCGGTCTCTCTTTACAAGAAAGGCGCATCCAAGGGCGCGACTGTATCCTTTCTTGTTTCAACCCCCGAGACCGGCGTCGATTCGATTGCAATAAGTTGGGCACTTCTTGACCCTCTGATGACAATAGCAAGGCCGATTGCCGCGTTTCTTACTGCAATGCTGACTGGTTCATTCGAAAACCTCTTTGGCGAGAATGGGTCAAGAAAAGAAATCGATTCAGAGCATGTCTGCATTGTGTGTGGAGAGGAAAAAGTCCGGACGTCTCATCATCACGGTTTTGGTGCAAAAGTAACAGGCGGAATGAAATATGCGTTTGGAGAGTTGCTTGGTGACATATCGAAGTGGTTTCTAATAGGCATGATTATCGCTGGCGCAATTACTTACTTCGTTCCAGAAGGTCTCATAACCGAGCAGGCCGGCTATGGCTGGCCTACTATGCTCTTAATGGCGCTTGTAGGCATACCGCTGTACATGTGTGCCACATCTTCAACCCCGATTGCGGCCGCACTCATTGCCAAAGGGGTGAGCCCGGGTGCAGCGCTTGTCTTTCTTCTGACAGGGCCCGTCACCAATGCCGCGTCACTCACTGTGGTCGCGAAATTTCTAGGAGTGAGAGCTACAGTCGTCTATCTCGTTTCGATTTTTGCTTCTTCTCTACTCTTTGGCTGGGGTTTGAACTGGATATATAGAATATCCGGATTGGATGCCGTATCCATAGTAGGGAAAGGCGCTGAGCTGATTCCTTTCTGGCTCAAGGTGGGTGGAGGTTTAGGTTTGTTGCTGCTTATGGTAAACAGCATGATACAGCTGAGAAAGGAAAGAACCTGCGAGAACCACGGATGACAGGAGGAATGACATGTCAGAAATATCAAAGCTGAGAGCAAGGGAGATTCTGGATTCCAGGGGGAATCCGACTGTCGAGGTTGATGTCGAATTGAAAAGCGGAGTAAGGGCGACTGCTTCGGCTCCATCCGGGGCTTCTACAGGAAAGCATGAGGCAGTTGAATTGAGGGACAAAGACCCGCAAAGGTACTTCGGAAAAGGGGTGATGAAAGCAGTTTCCAATGTCAATGAGAAGATAAATGAAGCGATAGTCAAGAAGCCTTTTGAGAATCCTGACGAAATAGACCGGTTGCTCCTGGAGCTGGACAAGAGCAAGGAAAAGAACAAGTCAACCATCGGTGCTAATGCCACCTGTGCTGTTTCAATGGCGGTGAGAAAGGCAGTGGCGGCCGAGAGAGATATTGAACTTTTCGGACTGTTTTCAGAAACAGGTCCGATGTTACTTCCTGTGCCCATGATAAACATAATAAACGGCGGCCGACACGCAAGTAGCAGCCTCGATGTTCAGGAGTTCATGGTCGTACCGGATGGAGCAAGTACCTTCTCTCTTGCCATCAGGATGGCTTCAGAGATATTTCATGCTCTCAAGTTGGAATTGGAAAATCGGGGGCTTTCCACGCTGGTTGGAGACGAAGGCGGCTTTGCGCCTGATCTGGAATCAAATCAGCAGGCACTGGACCTTGTTACCCTGGCCATTGAGAAAGCGGGATATGAAGCAGGAAAAGATGCTCATATAGCTATAGATGTTGCAGCCAGCGAACTGTATGAATCAGACAAGTACGTGTTCAGGTGGTCGGATGGGAGCAGCAAGGGTTCAGATGAAATGATACATGTATACGAGAAGTGGATCGATGGTTATCCAATAATTTCGATCGAAGATGGGCTGGCAGAGGATGACTGGAAGGGTTGGAAAAACATGACCGAGGTCCTGGGGAAGAAGGTGCAGCTCGTCGGCGACGACATCTTTGTCACCAATACGAAAAGACTGGAGAGAGGTTTTGCAGAGGGAATTTGCAACAGCGTATTGGTCAAGGTAAACCAGATAGGTACTGTCATGGAGGCCCATGAGGTTGTGAAAGCTGCTTTCGACCACGGATACAATGTGGTTGTCTCCCACCGATCAGGAGAAACCGAGGATTCCACCATCGCAGATCTTGCGGTGGGATGGGCGGCCTGTCAGATCAAATCAGGCTCCACATGCAGAAGCGAAAGACTCGCAAAGTACAACAGGATCCTCCGAATTGAAGACAGACTCGGGACCGAAGCCAAGTACTGCGGCAAACACAAGAACCCATATGAGAGGTTCTCCAATTGGAGAAAGTCCTCAAGAAGCTGAGAAAAGACGCCTTCCTCATCTTTGAGGCCGGGTTGAGCGCGGTCTCCGCAAAAGATGCTGTTGAGAAAGCTCTGATCCTTGAGAATGGAATGCTCAGGGTTCGCGAGCGCGAATACAACTTGAGCAGCTACGCGAGGATCTATCTGCTCGGTGGAGGCAAGGCCTCGGCCGATATGGTCGCTGCTCTTCACGAAGTCCTCGGAGATACGATAGCCGGGGGTGTAGTGAGCGTTCCTCATGGCCAGGGTGGAAAGGCCGGGAAGGTCCGATTGCTTGAGGCTTCTCATCCCGAGCCTGACCAGAGTGGGGTGGAAAACACCAGGGAGATTCTCAGGGTGGCAGGGCAGGCAGGCAGAGACGACCTGGTCTTTTGCGTCATATCCGGTGGAGGTTCGTCCCTTCTAATTGCACCTCCGGATGGCATTTCCCTTGCGGACATTGTCGAAATGAACAAAGCACTCCTCATGTGTGGTGCAGACATTAAGGAGATCAACACCATAAGGAAGCATGTCTCGACAATAAAAGGCGGGAGGCTGGCACGGAAGATCTATCCAGCATCGCTGGTCACACTTGTCGTCTCCGATGTTGTTGGAGATGACCTTGCGTCTATTGCCTCAGGACCGACAGTCCCGGACACAACCAGCTATGGAGAGTGTCTGGGGATTGTAGAGAAGTATGGCCTGTGTGGTCGTATTCCGGATGCGGTGATCCAACACCTCCAGAGGGGAGCTGATGGTATGGTGGAGGAGAGTGTCGGAGACGGGGACGAAGCATTCAAGAATACACATTCAATAGTGGTAGCCAGTAACTCCACAGCAGTAAAGGCTGCTTCGGCCAGGGCAAAAGAGATGCGATATGGAGTGGTTTCAATGTCCAGCTCTGTGGTGGGTGACACCCATGACGCGGCTCACTCTCATGTTCGACTTGCGAAGAAGGTTTTGACGAAAAATGATCCAGTCGCACCCCCTGCTTGCATCATATCAGGAGGGGAAACGACCGTGAAGGTGAGGGGTCATGGGAAGGGTGGGAGGAACCAGGAGTTCGTCCTCAGCGCCGCGGCTGAGATAGAAGGTCTGCCAATTGCTGTGCTTAGCATGGGGACAGACGGGATCGACGGGTTGACTGATGCAGCCGGAGCCATCTGCGATGGAAAAACTATGGCTAGAGCAAGGGAGCTTCAATTGGAAGCGACCTCGTATCTCAACAATAACGATTCATACAATTTCTTTGCACGACTTGGAGACCTGGTGATGACCGGTCCTACCGGAACAAACGTTTCGGATATACATATCATTATAATCGGAAAACCCACCTGAAGTCAAATCACAAAATCCAAGCACCAAATTCCAATTTCCAAACAAGTGACGGTTCGAGTTTGTGATTTCGTGCTTGGTCCTTGGGATTTCGAGCATGGGTCTTAAGTGTGAGTCGCTCTTAAGTGACTCACGAGCCTTTTCAGCCATCCTGATGTTCGATAGGTGCTCGATATCGGCACACTTTTTGCAGTTATATCACTATTAAACGGAAGCAAAGAAGGAAGGGGCCATTTATGCTTTGTTGTAAACCTATGGCTATCTACTGGCAATATATACCCTTATCTGAAGAAGACCGTATCCTCAAATCTATGTGCACCTGCTAACCCGCTCAAGCAGGAGGTTGCCATGAGCATCAAGATGAATCATGCTGTAATGCCTTGTTACAGCAGCAGAACCGTGAGGAGACTCCTGATGCGGCTGTTCCTTCTCACGTCTGTCGTCGTATTGGTTGTACTAGCCTACGCCTCGAAGGCGAATGGCGAGCAGTACAAGTTGATTTCATATGGCGAAGGTGCGGTGGAAGAGCCGCGCTACCGGATGTTCAGCGAGCAAACGGGCTGGTCAAATGAACTCTCGGCTCTCCCTGTTGGCGGGGCCATCAAGTGGACTGTTCTAAGGGCCTGTCCAAAAAGGCACGAGGCCATACTTGGAGTCATCAGTGCAAAGGACAACCTCCATGTACAGGTCTGGAATGGCTCAGAATGGTCCAATCTCATAGAACTGGTTCCTACCTTCCCCTCCAGTGATTCAAGATTTTTTGACATAGCCTATGAGTCTCAGAGCGGAAATGCCATCGTAGTGTATGGTATTCCTGGTAGCAGGGACCTCTGCTTCAGAATATGGGATGGAACTTCTTGGTCAGAAGAAAATACTACAGTACTACCGGGAAAGGGTGCCCATCCACAATGCTGGTTTGTGCTGGTACCCGACGCCTACTCGAACGAGATTGTTCTCTTCTGTCAGAGCGAGAACAAGAAGCTCCAGGCGTCTGTGTGGGATGGAGAGTCGTGGGGGAATTCTCTGGGAGACATTGACAAATCAAAACGTACAGAGCATATTTCCTTGGGGGCATGCCGTCAGAGCCAATCAGGAAATGTCATCGCTGTCTGGATTCCTGATAAGGGAAGAAACGTGAAATACATTGTCTGGGATGGCTCCGGTTGGACAAAAAAACAAGAGTCAGGGGATCTACCTGACGGTGTAGACGGAACGATGCTTGAAATCAGTGCGGACCCGGGAAGTGACAGGGTCATGGTCGGAGTCGGAGATACTGATGGCGACCTGGCCGTGGCCATGTCTTCTGGCTTTGGCTTCGGTGGTTTTCAGAAAGTCGCAGACAATTGCAGGGCCGTAGGAAAGAAGAGAAGCTGGGATCTCATGTTTGAGAGCCAGAGTGGAAACGGGCTGCTGGTCTACGCCGATGCGGGTGATAATCATCTCAGATATAAGACATATGAACAAGATTGGAGCGTTGAACAAACAGGTCCCCTGCTGAACGACAAAATCAACCTGCTTCATGTACAAAGAGATGCTTTTGGCGATGGGGCCGTTATACTTTCTCTTGGTGAGACAAAGCACATCGAGAGTATGTTGTGGAACGGCAGCCATTTCTCGCGTCCCCAGGAATTGGAGACTGATGCTAGCAACAACCTCTATAGGCCGCTTGACGTAGCATACGTGGAAGATTTCGTTCCTTTCGTTTCTGTTCTCTCGCCGAATGGCGGTGAGGCCTGGGGTGTGGGCGAACTCCACGATATAGCATGGCAGATTTCAGAGCCGGCCCTTGCCGAGTCAGTGAATGTCTATCTTTCCACCGACAGAGGGTTAACCTGGCAGGATCTGGCTCTGGGTGTGAAGGGGGATTCATCCATTGAATGGGAAATCCCAAATGCCATCTCAGATTTGTGCCTGGTTCGAGTAGAAGCATACAGAGATGGCGTCCCCTTCAGCGTGGATGAAAGTGACAACACCTTCAGCATAATAGACAATACACCCCCAAGTGTTAGTGTGATATTCCCCAATGGTGGGGAGACATTCCAGGTAGGGGATACCTGTCTCATATCCTGGACAGCATCCGATGACGTGGGTGTTTGCCATGTAGATATATACTACTCCAACAATGGAGGCTTTTCTTGGAACACAATTTCCGTGAGCGAGGTGAACGATTCTGAATATGAATGGGTTGTTCCGAATACGGCTTCAGAATTCTGTCTGGTGAAAATAGAAGCCTTCGATGCTGGGTTGAATATGTCTTTTGACATAAGCGATTCCTTGTTCACCATTTATGACCCTACAGGTGTAGTGGAAGGTGCTCGGGCAGGCGCGGTTCCCAGAGAGTTCGTGCTGTTTCAGAACGAACCGAATCCTTTCCATGCCACTACGACTGTGAAGATAATGGCTCCTGATTACGGTTCGATCAATCTGTCCATTTACGACTGCAGCGGGCGACTGGTAAACGAGTTGGCGCGCGAGACGGGGCCAGGAGTTGCCCGGTTGGTCTGGGATGGAAGAGATTCTTCAGGTCACCTGGTGCCAACGGGGATGTACTTCTATCGTCTCCGCGCAGAGACCTCAAATGGTACTTACGTAGCAACCAGAAAGATGGCGGTTCTCAGATAGTCTGAGTCGTTGTTGTCTGTGCCAGAGACGGCCGGCCTTCCAGGATTTCTGGAAGGCCCACCTTTTTAACATCGAAGATCCAAGATCTCAGATCTAAGATTGGTAATGCAAAGATTGCTCTGCCACTGCATCGCTGAGGATGGCACGTCCTGTTTGTAGTCGGGGAAGGGCAGGGCCTCTGTAATTTGCACTCTGTGCTTCCCTCGGGGTAACTGTTTTTCCATTGACAAAACCTATGGGATGAGATATACTGACTGACGAGTCTGAACTTGAACCAATCAGTCATAATTGTGACCGATTGGTTCTTGCTGTAGGTAGGAAACATAAATGAAGATCTCCAGGAAGGAAAGGGAACGGGAAGTTCGAAAGCAGGAGATTCTTGCTGCAGCCAAGGCACTCTTCGCCAAGGAGGGGTACCATGGCGCGGCTCTAGATGAGATTGCATTGCGAGCTGAGTTTTCCAAGGCAAGTCTTTATACGTATTTCAAGGACAAAGAGGACCTGTTCTATGCAGTGCTCGAGGACGGAATGGACAGGCTGTTGGAAAAGGTGAGAGAGATAGCAAATCAAGAGTTGCCACCTCTGTCCAAACTGGAACTGATGGTTAAAGGCGTAGTGGAGTACCTGGAGGATGATCGCGACTTTTTCAGGGTTTTCAACCCAGAGAGGGTGAGGATGACTGACATGCGGGACGCGCACTTGAACAAGAGAATCCTTCCCAAACTGAACGCGTTCGTTGAGGTTGCAGCGCTTGTTGTGAAGGAAGGGATAGACCAGGAAAAGATAAAGAAGGTGGACCCGCTTGAGGTGGCGAACCTCCTGTTCGGGATGATACACTCGGTTGTGGCTCAGTGGCTTTTGGAAGGAGCCAAGGAACCACTGGCAGAAAGGTCGAAAGTCATTCTGGATGTATTTCTGGGTGGTATCCAGTCGAGAAAGGGGAGGAAATGAACCAATTTCTGCTGTGTTTTACCATTCTATCTCTCGTTGCGTCACTTGGGGGGAGCCTTGAGGCTCAACAACCAATGGCTCTGACACTGGATAGAGCAATTGACATGTGCCTTAGCAGAAACTGGGAGGTCAAAGCCGGTTTGCATAAGGTGGCCGAGGCAGAGGGAGGAGTCATCTCTGCTCGAGCAGGGTTCATGCCCACCCTCAACCTCAGAGGAAGCTATACCCGCCTTTCAGAGATTCCAAGTCTTGACATGGAGACACCAATCCTCGGCATGCAACAGGTTCCGGTATTCGGGCCGATGGGAGACACCATAGGATACACCTACACACTTGACTTTGTGGGCATGGAAAAACTGGGTTTCGATATGGGTGAGGAGGATAACTATCTAGCAAGTGTGGGCGTCACACAACCCATTTTCACCTGGGGGAGGACGCTGAACGGATACTGGCTGGCCAAACACAACTTGAATGCTTCAAGAGAGGACTACAGAAAGAAGAAGCAAAACGCCGTCTTCAGTGTGATAACTTCATTTTACTCTGTTCTGGTGGGCAGGGAGTTCTTGAAGCTGACTGAGGAGAGCTATGCTCAGGTTGCCAGGCATGCAGAATCCGCGGCCAGGCTCTACAGGGAGGGGAAGGCGTCAAGGCTGGATCTGATGAGGGCCAACGTGGCCAGAGACAATATGAAACCACAGCTTTTAAAGGCAAGAAACTCGGTCGAGCTTGCTATCGATGGACTGAAACTGGCAATTGGTCTCGATGCAGTGAAGCAGGTGGAGATCAAAGGTGAGCTGCTCTATGAGCCCGCGGAGTACAACTTCGAGGAGAACCTCTCTGCAGCCACGATATACCGTCCGGACCTATTGGCTGCGAAAGAAAGAAAGAAGATGGCAAGTAAGGCTTTTGCCATTGCACAGGCCGGTAACAAACCTACTATTGTGGCCAGAGCAAACTATGACTACAAGAAGCCATACAACTTCAAGAACGACTGGGGCACAGACTGGAGCGCGACAGTTGCTCTATCCTTCCCGATCTTCAGCGGGTTCTCCACCATGGGTGAGTCGAGAAGAGCCAAAGCCCAGCTTGAACAGGCAGAGGTAGCTGAAGGTGGTTTGAAGGCACTTGTCGAGCTGGAGGTGAAGTCCGCGTATCT
The DNA here is from genome assembly GCA_004376575.1 of candidate division TA06 bacterium. NCBI lineage: Bacteria > candidate division TA06 bacterium. The sequence goes on from SOJN01000024.1 coordinate 13,821, forward strand.
TGCCCTGAAGGAGGCCGAAGAATCTATCAAATCGCAGAAGAAAAATATCGAAGAGGCTGAAGAAGCGTACCGGATCGCCGAGGAACAGTTTGAAAACGGACTATTGAGCAACATCGAGTACCTGGACACTCAACTCGCATTGTCACAGGCCAAGGCCAACTATGTCAAAGCATTGGGAGAGTTCAATATCGCAAGGGCAGCTCTGGATAGAGCTGTGGGGAAGGACTACTAGAAAGGAGAGTCTCAGGTATGAAAAAGACAGTGATATGGATAATAGTCGCCGCATTCATTCTACTGATAGGCTACAGGGTTGTGCAGAGAGTTGGGCAAAGGAGAGCATCGGGTCTGATTGAAGAGAAAAGAAGTGTTCCTGTACGAGTGATGGAGGTCACCAGGGCTTCCATAAGGGAGATTCTTTCATTCACAGGAGACATCAAGGGAAAAGAGCAGGTGAATGTCTATTCTGAGGTGCCGGGCAGGATAAGATCCTATGCAGTGAGGGAAGGACAATGGGTTAAGAAAGATGGGCTCTTAGCCACAGTAGATAGAGGCATAACCGGACTGGAATTTGAACCGGCGAAGATTCGTTCTCCCATAGGAGGAATTGTGGGTAGAGTTTTTCTTGATATTGGCGATGTAGTTGCCCCACAGGTGCCGGTTGCACTGGTGGTCAGAATGAACAAGGTTGAAGTAACCATCAATGTTGTTGAAAGGGATATTCCGAAGGTAAAAACCGGGCTGCAAGCATCCATAAAGGTTGATGCATATCCAGATATGAGCTTTGAAGGGAAAGTGACGATGATGAGTCCGGTCGTGGACCCCATCTCAAGGACTTCCAGGGCGGAGATAACCGTTGACAATAGAAAAGGATTTCTGAAGCCCGGGATGTTCGCGCGGGTTGACCTTGTAGTGAGAGAGGAGAAGAATACTGTGGTTGTGCCTGCAGATGCCGTGCTTGGAAGGATAGAGCGCTATGCATTCGTCGTTGAGCAGGGGAAAGCGGTGAGAAAACCGGTCAGCCTGGGCATTCGTGAGAATAACCGCGTGCAGGTGATAGAAGGCTTGGATGCCAGTGATACCCTCGTTGTAGTGGGACAGCGTGTAGTAGATGATGGTGAAGAGGTAACGATAGTGGTGGAGTAGTCGAGCATGAAACTCTCTGAGTTCGCAGTACACAGGCCCGTTACCACTTTGATGATTTTTGCCGGGATACTTCTTCTGGGAATCATATCCTTGATCAGGCTTCCATTTGAGTTGATGCCTGACATAAGTACGCCCGCCGTCAGTGTGGTAACTCCGTACTCCGGAGCCGCTGCCGTAGACGTGGAGAAACGGATTACTGAAGTTGTAGAGTCTGCGATGTCAACGGTATCGAATGTGAAAGAGCTCAAATCAATTTCGAAGGAGGGGCTATCCGTCGTCACACTGATGATGAACTTCGGGGCAAATATCGATGAGGCTTCCAACGACATAAGGGATAAGCTTGATTGGGTGAAGCCTTACTTGCCCGATGACGCGGGCACGCCCACCATTTTCAAGTTTGACCTCTCAGACTATCCCATATTCTTCCTGGGAGTGAGCGCCACAGAGAGCTATTTTGACCTTCACCAGATAATCGAAAAGAGGGTGGTGGACCCCTTGAAGCGCATCCAGGGGGTCGGAGCCATCAACATATTTGGTGGATTGGAAAGGCAGATAAATGTCAGAGTGGACAGGAATCGTCTGGCCGGATACAGCCTCAGCATCGAAGCAATTGAGATGGCTTTGAAAGCAGCAAACTTTGGCGAACCTGCAGGGAATCTGAGAGTAGGAAGACTTGACTACATGGTGAGGGTTCCAGGAGATTTCGTTTCTATCGACGAAGTAAGCAGTGTGGTGGTGGGTCGGCGCGTAGGTGGATCCATTCGCCTGTCAGACGTTGCCACGGTTGAAGACGGGTTCAAAGAGGAAAAGAGTAAGGTCAGGGTAATGGGCAAGCCAGGGCTTATGGTCATAATCCAGAAACGGAGCGGTGTTAACACGGTCGAAGTGGCAAGAGCTGTGCGATCAAAACTTGAGTCCCTTAGAAAAGAGCTGCCGCCTGATGTGGAAGTATCAACCATAATGGACGCCTCTGAATTCATAGAGGACTCTCTCAAGGACCTGACCACTACTATTCTCTGGGGAGCACTGTTTGTCGTTCTGATCGTTTTCTTTTTCCTGAGACATGTGGGGGGTTCCTTTATCATAACTCTCACCATTCCTTTCTCGATTGTCCTCGGTTTCATCTTTCTCTACTTCAGAGGATTCACGATAAATCATATGTCACTCACCTCACTAGCCATCGCCATAGGAATGGTTGTGGATAATGCGGTTGTCATACTGGAGAACATATTCAGACATACCGAGGAAGGACACAAACCGGAGAGTGCGGCCATTGAAGCAAGCTACGAGGTTGGCAGAGCGGTGGCAGCCTCAACGGCTACCACGGTCGCCATATTCGTGCCGTTGATTTTCATCGGCGGTGTCATCGGTATTATGTTCAAACAACTTGCCTATGTGGTTATCATAGTTTTGAGCGCTTCCCTTTTCACTGCTCTGACACTGACTCCCATGCTCTCTTCGCGGATATTCAGGAATGTGGGAAAAAACCGAGATTCCGTTGGAAGATATCGGCGTTTCTATGAAAAGACCGAGCAGGGTTTCAGGAATTTCACTGACAGGTATCGTTCTCTGCTGGAATGGTCGCTTGATCACAAGAGAGTAGTGGTTATTCTGGCAGGTCTTATTTTTGCATTCAGTCTGTTGCCCGTGTTCATTGGTTTGATCGGGACTGAGTTCTTCCCCGAGATGGACCAGGGAGAAGCGAGAGGCAGTATCGTTTTACCTGTTGGCTTGTCAGTTGACGAAACCGATTCATTGGTCAGAAAGATTGAGAAGATCATAGAAGACAACGTTCCTGAGAGAACGGTGAGCTTAGTCCGGATGGGGCAGTCTGAATCTGGGTTCGCTTCCATCATGGGCAGAGAAGGTCCAAACATAGGCGAGTTCTTGATTGAACTTGTGGACAAGGATCAGCGGGATCGCTCATCTGCTGAGATTGCAGAGTCCCTGGAAGAATTGGCAAAGGACCTAGCGGGGGCGGAAGAGGTCAACTTCACAACTGAAGACCCCCTGATGCAGCTTCTTTTTGGGGGTGCCGGGGCCATTACGATTGAACTGTATGGATACGACATTACGGAGTCGGATTCTCTGGCTCAAGTTCTGAAGTCGGGGATGGAGAAGATCCCAGGTGTCTATGGTGTGACAGTGTCCAGGGAGAAAGGCAAGCCTGAGCTACAGGTTAAGATTGATAGAGAAAAGGCGGCAGCACTTGGTCTATCAGTATCCCAGATAGCTTCAACCATTAGAAAGAACTTCTACGGTACTGTCTCAACTGCGTACCGTGAGGCAGGAGAACAGCATGATATCTTCGTCAGATTGTCTGACAGTGACCGTGAGTCTGTATTTGATCTCGAGAACATATTCGTAACGACTTCGCTGGGGACAAGAGTTCCTATTTCCAATCTCGCAGTACTGGAAGAAGGTGTGGGTCCGGTGGAGATAGAACGGAAGAATCGAGAAAGGGTCGTAAGAATACAGTCGGGCCTGCGTGGAAGACCTCTCGGGGACGTGGCTAACGATCTTCGACGGTTCCTCGCGCAGGTCAAGTTGCCTGAAGGTTATGCTACCAGCGTGAGCGGAAGCATTGAACAACAGGCTACCGCTTTCAGGAATCTCTTCGTTGCATTGATTTTGGGAATGATACTTGTTTACATGGTGATGGCTGCGCAGTTTGAGTCTTTTGTGGACCCGTTCGTTGTCATCTTCTCTGTTCCTTTTGGAATAGTGGGAGTGATATGGTTCCTGTTGCTGACCGGCAAGACGCTTAATCTCATGTCATTCATAGGTATGGTGATGCTCGTGGGTATTGTGGTCAACAATTCGATCGTACTTGTTGACTATACCAATTTATTGAGGAAGAGGGGGATGGAATTGCGTGAAGCGGTGCTGAGGTCCGGGCAGACGAGGCTCAGGCCAATTCTCATGACCGCACTGACCACCGTTTTCGCTCTGGTGCCTCTTGCCCTGAGCAAAGGGGAGGGTGCCGAGATCTGGAATTCTCTCGCCGTGGCAGTGATAGGAGGGCTGCTTTTCTCCACCATGATTAGCCTTGTCCTCGTACCTACCCTCTACGCCATATTCGAAGAGAGAGCAAAACCCACCGATGAAAACGAAAATCGAAGTCGTGTTGTGTGAAATACTTCGTAATTCACAGTTTGCAGTTAGTAATCTCAGAAAAGTCCAAAACTCCACGCCTGTCCCCAATACTACACCGCGGAGCCCCAGCAACTCTCGCTTCAGCTAATGAACGACTGAAAACTGGGGAAACTCCACTTTAGCTTCCCTGTCGCCGCAATACAATAATGTCAGTGTTTCGCAAATACGAAATGTCAGGTAGAC
>SOJN01000025.1 GCA_004376575.1 candidate division TA06 bacterium
GCCCACTCCTTCGAAATTCCACCCAACTCTACCCCACACCTTCGAAAATAGAAAACGAAATAGGTCCAGCCTGCCGTAGGCGGGATGGGGGATATTTCGTCCTGAGCGACGCGCTGAGCATCGTCGAAGCACGGGTCGAAGGATCTGCTTGTGCCAGATTGCTTCCCGCCCCGCGGTCTGCGAGTTTATGCTGAGTTTGTCGAAGGAGAAATTCCCGTCAGCTCCCCACTCACCTTCGAAATTGGAAACGAAAGATGCTCAGGCGACGCTTTGGAGTAGCCGAGCTTGCTCGGCGCCGCGTCGCCCCACGAGTCCTTCGACCTAGCTCAGGGCATATGGCGCTGCTCCAATTCACCAACGGCAGACCGGACCAGATGTCATTGCGAGAAGCGCGTTAGCGCGACGAAGCAATCCAGAGGAAGATGTTTGCCAACACTCTCACCTAACCAAAATCATCTTGCGCGTGGAGACGAATTCACCCGTCTGTAATCTGCAGAAATAGACACCAGATGGTACTCCGTGCCCGGAGCTGTCTTTGCCGTGCCACCAGGATGTGTGAGACCCAGCCGGTTTTTCCTCATCAGCAAGCACGCTCACCAAACGCCCCGATGAGTCATACACTTTCAGAAACACTCCACCTGCCTCGGGAATCTGGTAGTGAATTGTCGTCTGGGAGTGGAAGGGATTGGGTTGATTCTGGAACAGCTTTGCATTTTGAGTTTTGATTTTTGCACTGTGTTCTCGGATTCCTGTTTCAGTGTAGAACGCACCAAATACTCGGTTGGTGTTATACGGTAAAGAAGCAAAACCATCGTACACCAAAAGCACTTGGTCGTCTCCTCCGGTTGTGACAGCCGGATTCACACGGCTATATGGTTGATCCATCAATTCTATGCCCGAGGGGTCAAGCACCTCACCCGACGCATCAACTCTACTACCGTAAATATTCCAGTCACTGCCGTTCCGATAATCCTGCCACACCACGAGATAGTTGGCCCCATCATATGTAACCGAAGGATATGTCTGATCGTCAACGGCGGTCGAGATAGCGATTCCTGATGTATCAAGTACTGTACCGGCTGCATCCACTCTCGCCCCATAGATGTCAGAGTCGATGCCACCTCTAACATCCTTCCATACGATCAAGTAGTTAACCCCGCCGTAAGCTACAGAGGGACGCCGCTCGTGATAAGGCAGTGCTGAAACAACTATCCCCATACCGTCAAGGATAGTCCCGGAAGTGTCTACTCTACCAGCCCGAATATCATAACCAGTGCTCACGCCCAAATGCTCCCATGCCACGAGATAATTGCTCCCGCCAAAGGCTACACAAGGACTCCATTGCTGTCTGGAACTGGTGATGGCTATGCCTGTGGGATCAAGGACTGTTCCGGATGTATCGACCCTGGCACCATAGATGTCAGACTCTGGAAACGCCGCACGATGATCCTCCCAGACAACAAAATAGTTCGTCCCATCAAAGGCCACTGAAGGGACCACCTGGTCCTTACCACCAGTAAGAATGGCTATGCCAGACGTATCAAGCAATGTACCTGATTGGCTCAACCTTGCGCCGTAAATGTCCATGGCATCGCCCCGCTTATCCGCCCACACTACGAGATAGTTGGCCCCACCAAATGTTGCTGAAGGAGACACCTGAGAATCGGCGGCCATTGAGATCAGTATTCCCAAGGGGTCAAGTATTGCACCTGATGGACTAACTCTCGTGGCGTAGATATCAGCATTGGTGCCGCTGCGCCAATCCTCCCACGCCGCAAGGTAATCACTCCCATCAGAAGCTACTGAAGCATGCCACTGTGGATGGCCGGCCATAGAGATCAGTATTCCCAAGGGGTCAAGTATTGCACCTGATGGACTAACTCTCGTGGCGTAGATATCAGCATTGGTGCCGCTGCGCCAATCCTCCCACACCACTAAGTAGTCATTACTACCAAAGGCCACGGATGGAATTTCTTGCCAATAGTCGGTAGTGCAAACGGCTATGCCTGAGGGATGGAGTACAGTCCCAGAGGTATCCACCATGGTCCCATAGATGTCCGGCTTGTGGCCTAACCCGTGCTGCAGCTGCCACACCACGAGGTAGTTTGTTCCATCAAAGGCTACCGAAGGGTAGGAGCTATAGTCAGAGGTTGTGCAAACGGCTACTCCATCGAGGTCAAGTACTGTGCCAGACGTATCGACCCTCGCGCCGTAGATGTCGGACCCTGTGACCCTCCTGTAGTCGTCCCAAACAACAAAGTAGTTGACGCCGTCAAAACTCACTGAAGCATGCCGCTGATTAAAAGGCACCAAGCAGACGAATATCGCCAAAGAGTCCAGGACTACCCCGCTGGTATCTACTCTGGCACCAAAGATGTCGAAATCAATGCCAAAACTTTCCCACACCACGAGATAATTGGTCCCATCAAAAGCTAAAGATGGACGTTCATCGCTGTCATCGCTTGTCGCTATAGCTATTCCAGACGGGTCGAGCACCGTTCCTGACGGGGCTATTCGGGTGGCGTAGATGTCACAATACAGCCCACCACGGTAGTCTTCCCACGCTACAAAATAGTTGGTCCCATCAAAAGCTACATGCGGGCACGCCTGTGAGTCAGCGGACGTATAAATGGCTATTCCCGAAGTGTCAAGTACCGCACCTGACTGATTCACTCGGGCGCCGTAAATGCCAAATTGACTGCCGCTGCGGCAGTCATCCCACACAACAAGGTAGTTGGTGCCGTCAAAAGCCACTGAAGGATGAGACTGGCTGCCGGTGGCTGTGGAGATACCTATTCCAACTGGATCAAGAACCGTGCCAGTCGTATCCACTCTAGAACCATAAATGTCGACATCGAGACTCCGTTTGTCGGCCCACACCACAAGGTATTCTGTGCCCGAAAAGGCTATTGAAGGAAGCCACTCCCTGTAAGGAGCTCCGGAGTAGACTATGGAAGTATCCAGAACGAACTCGTCTAGGAGGCTGGTGGATGGGGCGGCCAGCCAGCGTTCAACGAGGAAGGTCGCATCCCCGATAGCTATTGAACTAGGTGATGCTCTTTCAATGACATCCTCCACAGAGAACGGCAGTGCATCCATGTCCAGATCACCAGCCGCTCCCGCGGAAACCATGAGTGAAACACAAATTAGAAGAACGCCGCTCATTTGCGCCTACCTTGCCATTGTTTCCTTCTCATTCATTAGTTTAGTCCTTTACCGAAATTTCTCAAGCACAAAAATCACTTCCTTACACTCTGGTCCTTGTGCTTCGTACTTTGCGCTTTGCACTTCATACTTCTCTCGCACAAAAAGCAGATTCTTGGTCGCCCTAACGGGCTTCTCAGAATGACACCGGAGGTCTAGTTACAGAAGTCCTTGGCTTCTGTCAATTTCAGTTTCGCAATTTCGAATGTGTGTGGAAGGGCGGGCTGGAGTTTCGTAATTTCGATCGTGCAGGGAGAGGTGGTGGGAATTTCGAATGTGTGGGGAGGTGTTGAGTGGAATTTTGCAATTTCGAATGTGTGGGCAAGGGAGGTGCGGAATTTCGAAGGTTGGGTTGAGGAGCGAAGGGAATTTCGTAGGTGCGAGGAGGGCGGGCTCGAGTTTCGCAATTTCGAAGGAGCTGGGAAGGGTGGCTGGGAATTTCGCAGTTTCGAATGCGTCGTGGGTTGGGGTGGGAATTTCGAATGTGTGGGGAAGGGAGGAGTGGAATTCCGTATTTTCGAGTGTGGGGTCAGAACCGGAGGGTGGTCAAGAAGTTCTTCCACACTAGATCCGGGTTGTCTGAGGCGAGTATCGATCTCTTGCCAGCGAGATAGGGCCAACCAAAGATTGAGTCTACGGTTTTTCCTTCGACCCCCACCTTCTTTATCAACTCTATGCCCTTTACAATTTCTCGTTCGCGCCCTTCTGGAACATTAAAGAGCTGAACCCACACCTGGGCTCTCTTTCCGGTCTTTCCGCACGCCTTCAGCAAATTCCTTACATGCCTTGTCACGAATGGCTCCAAAGGCTCATCAAAAGTCATCCAGTATGGGTCAGTAGCCAGTACATCAATATCCAACGCACATATTTTGTCCCACTCCGGAGCGCCTGCCAGTCTTCTCTTCTCTCCTTCAAATGGAAGCATGCAAACAATCACCTGCTTTCCAGCAGCCTTCACAACATCAACCGCATCTGAGAGAAACTCAAGCATGCTCTCTTCTCTGAATTCGAAAACATCTTCCGTCATGTCCATGTCCATATCTCTTCCATACTTCTCACGGAAAAGACTCTTGCACTTCTCACAGAAACAACCCCAGCCATCTTCAACATGACCGTAGTGCGGTTCATCGAGGAATACGCCATCGAACTCCATGTCTTCACAAATCTCTTTCAGGCTATCCGTCACAATCTGCCTGAAGGCTGAGTTCACGCACGCCGCAGCGATCGTTGAACCAGACCGGGAGACCTGGAGTTCATCTGGATTCTTCTGAACGAAAATGCTGCCTGGCTCACCCCCAAAGGCCTTGCCCCAACCCCACAGATCAATATATACACTCAGTCCTCTATCTCTGGCCTCCTTCAGGACACCCCCGATTCCAGTCTTCCAGAACCTGAAGTCGAATTCTGACATTGCCAGAAGAACTGCATTCACACCATCATCCAGAAGACCTGCAAAATCCTTTGAAGCCTTTCTGGCATCGTACACACCATAGTATGAAACACCTCTCTCACTAACCACTGCCGATCCTCCGCGGCTTCTTCCGCCATCCCAGAACCTTTATCAGCGCCAAACCACCAATGAACCCTCCTATGTGCGCGAACCACGCCACCCCTCCTTTGCCGGCGGACCCAGGAAGCGAGGCAAGGCCGCTCAGGAATTGCATCAGTATCCATATCCCAAGAACAGCGACGGCAGGAAGCTTGATCAGCCGAATGAAATAACCCAGAGGTATCAGGGTGAGCACTCTTGCCTTTGGGTAGAGCAGGATATAACCACCCAGTATGCCTGAGATGGCACCGCTCGCTCCAATTGTAGGAATCTGCGAACTCGCCTGAGTCAGAATGTGCGCAAAGGACGCGATGAATCCACAGACCAGGTAAAAGACAACGAACTTTATCTTCCCCAGGAAATCCTCGATGTTGTCTCCAAAAATCCAGAGATAGAGCATATTGCCAAGAAGATGTGCCCACCCCCCGTGAAGGAACATCGACGTGAAAAGCGTCGGGTATGCGGGAAGGCCAACATTGACTATGTTGTAAGGAACAACACCCATCCTGTAGACCAGCTGCTCAGCACCCTTGCCCAGTGATAGCACGTAGATGAATGCGGCCAGGTTGATGGCGATAAGACTCACCGTCACGACGGGAAATCTCTTTGATGGATTTTCGTCCTTAAGTGGTATCATAGTCACTCCTCGCGTTCGTATTGTAGCCACCCCGCTGGCCACTGTCAATCGGATATGCCCATTTTTGCCTTGACAGCGTGCGAAGCTGATGTATATCATGAGTAAAGAAGCACAACACACTCCATGGAGATGGTGATCAAGAAGTGAAACGATGAAGGTACTGAGATGGATTAAGAACAACATAGACCTGAAGATATGGTCTGTAGTCCTTGCTCTCCTCGTTTGGTTCCACGTAGCAACAGAAAGAACATATGACATAACCTATTCCGCCAACCTTGAATTCATAAATCCGCCAAAGGGCTGGACAGTAGTGGGAAACCCACCTGAAGTGGTTTCTCTCAGGCTCAGAGGCAGAGGAAAACAGATCATTTTTCACCGCATCTTCGGGGAACCGGAGGCCACAGTAGAGCTCCCCAAGACGAAATCCCGGCGCGTCAGGATGAACTTGACAAAGGACGATATCATTCTTTCTCGAAAGGGAGAGCTGAGGATCGTCTCAGTAGTCTCGCCCACTGAATTTCATATTGCGATGGACATTTCCTCCAAGAAGAAAGTGCACATCGACGCTGATGTGGAGGGCGATGTGAGAAAAGGCTTTGTTCGAGTGGGAAAAACAACAGTCACCCCGAACGAAGTGGAACTCATGGGAGGAAGAAGCAAAATTGGCAAGATTGCACGGCTCAGGACAGAACCAATAGATATTGGATCGGAGACCAGATCTGTGGAACGTATGGTTGCTGTCTCTCTCCCTGAAGGGGCGGGATACAGATGCAAACCAGACTCCGTTCTGGTAACGTTTGCAATTGAGAAGAAGGTTCAAAAGGTCCTGGAGTATCTACCAGTAGTTGTAACAAAGGTGGGTTCCCGGAGGACCGCGCGCATATCTCCAGACCACGCAGAGGTTACACTGGAAGGTCCTGAGAGCATGATCGATTCGATCAAACCCGGCGATGTCCGGGTTTCACTAGATCTTTCTGGAAAAGGCAAGGGTTCCCACCTTATACCCCCGAAGATCACCATCCCGGACCATTTCGAGGTGGTCTCTGTAAAGCCTGAGCTGATCCAGACAGACATCGAATAGAATGCTCACACTGGGCATAGAAACATCCTGCGATGAGACTGCCGCAGCAGTGCTTGAAGGAAACCGAAAAGTCAGATCCAACATAGTCTCGTCACAGCTGGTTCACTCCAAGTTTGGTGGAGTCGTTCCCGAATTGGCGAGCCGTGACCACATCAGGCTCATAGTTCCGGTGGTCAAAGAAGCTCTTGATGTCGCTTCAGTCCGTCTAGAGAACATTGACGGCATCGCGGTCACCTGTGGGCCAGGGCTCGTCGGCTCAATACTTGTGGGGTTGTGTTTTGCCAAAGGTCTATCGTACGGCCTCAAGATCCCATACATTGGAATCAACCATCTAGAAGGGCACGTCTTCTCCACAATTCTAGCTACTCCAGAAATTGAACCTCCATTCATAAGCATGATCGTTTCAGGAGGCCATACAGACATAGTTTATGTCAGACAGTTCGGCGACTATGAAACTGTCGGCTCGACACTTGATGATGCAGCAGGCGAGGCGTTTGACAAAGTGGCAAAGCTCTACGGATTATCTTACCCCGGTGGACCAGATATTGAAAAGAAATCTCAGAAGGGTCGGGCAGACTTTGTGAGGTTTCCAAGAGCTAGTGTTCCAGGATATAACTTCAGCTTCAGTGGGCTGAAGACCGCTGTACTCTATTATCTCAGGGAGAAGGGTGAAGAGATCAAGAAAGAACACCTCGAAGATTTGGCCAGCTCCTTCCAAGATGCGGTCATCGATTCCTTAGCGGAAAAAGGCATCAAGGCTGCAAAGGACTATGCCGTCAGTATCATAGCCGTCTCAGGTGGCGTCGCATCCAATGCTGCGTTCAAAGAAAGAATGTGCTCCGAGGCAGAAGAGATCGGTATTCGTGCACTCTTTCCTTCGCAGGAGCTTTGTACCGACAATGCTGCGATGATAGCGGCGGCGGGCCATCAAAGACTGAAGAAGGGCGAGTCCTCACCAATGGACCTCAGACCCTTCCCCAGAATGCACCTGTAACCTACCCCTTGGAACCACAAGATTACACGAGATTAACACAGATTCAAACCGCATCCCTATGGCTTGACCCGAACCATAGCAAAATCTTGTGATAATCTGTGATTGCAGAGGTTTGAGCCCAACACCCAACCACTGAAACCACAAGATTACACGAGATTAACACAGAAGAGCATTTCACTCATGGCAAAACCAGAAGATGAGAAATCTTGTGATAATCTGCGTTAATCTGTGGTTACAGGGGGCTGGTTCTAACCGTGCCCGTCGATTTAACGCATGAGGTTAGCTTGCTGCGTTGAGGAGTCTTCTGTAGTTCGAGAATCTACGTAGACACTCGAGAGCCCTCTCCCTTGGTCTCACTTCGAAAATCATGAAGGGATTGAGGTCTGCCAATATCGCAAGGTAATGCTCCAGATCCAGAGTACCATTGCCTATTATGTTATGTTCATCCCACTTGCCATTGTTGTCGTGGATGTGAACATTCTTTATCTTCTTTCCGTAGTCCAGGAAAAACTCTTCCTCCCATTCACGGACCTTGGTCTTGTACTGGTGGGAGTGGCCAATGTCCCACGTGAGGAAGAGACTATCATCGCGTAGCAATTCAACCAGAACTTCTCTCACAATTCTCTCATTGGTTATCTCCGTATTCTCAAGACAAATACTTGTCTTCCCCCTGGCGTAGTCGCCAAGTTCACTAAGAGAGAACCTCATCGCCTCCTTGTATAGTTCAGGATATACCCTGTGTAAAGGCACCATCTTACCCTCCACACTAATGGACGAACTCATGCCCAGATGGATCGTCACACAGGAAGCAGAGAGATCCCTAGCAAGATCGACGATTTCCTTCAGCCTTTCCACCACAGCAAAGCGGACCCCTTCATGAACATTCATCAAGTCTAAGCCCTCCGGCGCGTGCAAAAGCATCGATACCCCTAGCTTTTTCGCAATCTTTCGCAATCGACGCCTATCCTCATCCATATAGTTCTCAGGCAAGAAATTAATGCCGTTCATGTTCAGTTCAACCGCCCCGAAGCCATTCTCCTTCGCATACTTGAGCGCTTCTTCAATGTCCTCGGTATCGAACAGAGCCTGGTAGCCCAGCTTCTTTCTCATCCTTTCGTACCTGTCTTCCATCTTATTTCACTCCATATGTCAATGAGTTAAAAGACTCTTCACTGCCCCCAGCACACTGTCCACGCTTACCCTCTCCATGCAGTCGTAGTAAACACACTTTTCGCCGGTGCACTTCTTGCAGGCCACCACATCTGGCATCAAGACCGCGTTCCCATTTCCCAGAGGACCCCACCGGCCGGGACTGCATCCTACTATGGGACAGAAAATGGCAACAACTGGTGTGCCAACAGCCGTAGCCAGATGCATCGGACCTGTACTATTTGTCACCAGCAATCTAGCATTTTGCAGAACAGCAGCCAACTCCCTGATTCCGAATCCTCCGATGACAGTAACAGGAGTAGAGGACATCAAGGATGTCATCTCGGAAACGAGCTCTTCTTCTCCCGGTCCGCCGGTCACGAGCACCTTCATGCCCATTCGAGATAAGACGGCGTCAGCCAAAGTTGAAAAATAACTGACCGGCCAGTTCCTGGCAGAGCCACCACTTCCAGGATGTATAACAGTAAATCTTCTAGAATTCAAGCCCAAGTTTTCCAGATTCTCACTCGCCCCGTTCTTTTCCTCGTCGTCTATGAAAATCTCTGGAAGCCAGCTTTCACCTGTTCCGCAGAGGCCTTTCACCATTGCCAGGTTGCACTCGACTTCGTGCAGTGCGGAAACTGATCTTCTCATCGATATCCTCTCATTGAATAAGACCGAGTAAACCCTGGAGGCAGTCCCTATTCTTCTTGGAATGTGTGCACGTGCGAGAACCCACGCAAGCCGAAACGTGGGGTGCAGGAGTATGGCCACGTCGTATTCGCCTCTTTTCAGCCGGCCTATAAGGTCGCGATCGCTCTCGTTTGAAGCGTATTCAAAGACATCATCCACATAGGGACTCTTTTCAACAATAGGCTTGGCATACTGTGTGAGCATCATTGTTACGTGGTTATCCCTGGAGGCTTTCTTCAGCGCTCTCGGAACGGGCGTGGAGAGGAGCACATCCCCCATCCTGTCAGTCCTTACAACCAGAATCCTCATGATATTCTTCCTTGCTCTTTCAGAAGCCTGCAGGATTCTTCAAAGACAGCTTCCGGTAGTATTCTTTTCATACATGTTTGATCAGCACAGGTAAGTTTGTTGCAACCTAGACAGTCGCCCTCATAGGTTATTGCAGAGTGAATAGACTCAGTTGGATTTGCGTTTGTGGCATTAGTGGGACCGAACAGGCCAATACTAGGAATTCCGGCTGCTACTGCCAGATATCTCGGTCCTGAATCATTAGATATGAAAAGGTGGAGCTTTGATACGAGGCCAGCAAAACGTGACAGAGAAAACCCTTGAACCTCAACAGGCTCAGCTGACATCAAGGAGATTATTCTCTTGATTGAGTCTCTCTCCTGCGGTCCGCCCATCACAAGGATCGATGCGTTAAGCTTGGAACTCAACATGTCCCCAAGATGAGAAAAGTGTGCCTCAGGCCATCTCTTTGATGACCATCCACCCCCAGGAAAGAGACCTATAAGCAGGCGGTTTTCGCCTAGGCCGCGCCCGGCCAGCCATTCACCTGCGAATGCCTTATCCGACTCGTCAGCAGGAAGATAGATGTCTTTCTTCTCAATAGGGACTCCCAGCATCCTCAGACTGTCGAGATTGAAATCAACAACATACTGCGGATTGCGAGCCACGACCCTCCGATTATAGAAGAATTTCCTTATCCTGTATGTGTACCCTACCCTCTCCCTTGCACCACTCGCCACACATAGTATGGCCGTTCTGAGATTTCCCAGCAGGTCCAATGCAAGATCAAACCTTCTTGCCCGGATGGAAGCAAGAAATGCTAGTTCTTTCTTCAAACGGCCTATGCCCCAGAAGCGCCCCACACTTTCCTTATCAAACTCTATCAGTTCGTCAATGTAGGGATTTGCCTTCAGCACATCCGCGAACCTCTTCTGAACCAGAAACGCAATTCTGCTCTTCGGGAATGCATTTCTCAGGTTGAGTAAGACAGGAGTGGCCACTAGAATATCTCCCATTGCACCAGGCCTGATCACCAGTATGTTCTCAACCCTCCCCGGTTGCCTATTCATTCCACAATCACCACCTCGGGCCTCTGGTAACAATCTCTGAGGAGAGAGAGGACTTCCGTATCCGATCTTCGTATTCTCATCTTCTCTTCTCTCCTGGCTTTGGAGACTCCAGACAGCTTGGCTATGGCCATGCCCAGACTGGCGAAGTGGGTCAAATCGAGACGTAGGAAAGCCAGCATCGACTGAAACAGAAGGAAAAGACAATGCTGAACCAGCTTGTCAACATCAGATAGATTCTTCCATATGAAGAGAAGTCGGTTTCTTCTGGAAACGGCCTTCACATAAGCCTTTCTGAATCTGCCCACAGTGGTGTTGGGCCTATGCCGGACAATAGATGTGGGCTCGTAATGGATTTCCCATCCTCTCTTCCACGCCCTGTAGGAAAGGTCAGCATCTTCCCAGTTGAACGGCACAAAGAGCTCATCGAACCCGCCCAAGGCCTCCAGTTTCTTCCTGCTGAATGCAGAAAAGGCACCTGAAGCATGGAAAGAATAGTAGGGCTCAGAAGAGTCAATCCTCCTTACCTCCACATCATAGTTCCTGTGTATCCTGAAAAAACCTCTTTTGAATTCGCCTATCTTGCCGCCATCTCTGAACATCTTTCCGTCCCAATCGTAGCACTTGCACACGACAGCAAAGACATTTTCATTCTCAAAATGATCAAGCAAAGGTTTGAGAAAGTGTTCATCCACATCAGTGTCATTGTTCAGAAGAACCACAATTTCATACCTGCTTTCTCTGAAACCGGCATTGCTGGCCCCTGCGAAACCTCTTCTGACTTTCGTTCTCAAGACTCGAACCTGTGGAAAATGTTTTCTTAAGAAGTCAACCGTCGAGTCACTGCTGTGGTCATCGTAGACAATTGCTTCCCAGGGCCTTCCGCATACCCTTGCTGCTTTCAGAACCGATGGGAGAAACCTCCGCAGAAGTTCCTTCCCCTCCCATGTGGGAATGACTATACTCACCCCTGGGCTCGACTTGTCCTCCACATTTCCCATAGCTTGACATACTTTACGAGCACGTGAACGGCAGAGAGAAGGCTCAGAATAAGGCCTGGCATTCCGTCAAGAAAACCCCGTTTGAAGAAATACATCTTCAAAAACATGAATGCCGGCCTGAAAAGGAGATCACCTATTCCTGCCCTTCTCCCTTTTTCATACAGACTTTGTGCTGAAAGGCTGGTGAACTTGTCCAGTTTCGAGAGGTAGTGTTTGAGGTCGGGATCTGAATAGTGCAACAGATCCCTCTTGAGCTTTCCCACCTCTCCGCTGACCGTCACGCATTCATGCACAAGAACATCGTTGAAGGCTCCTTTATCCTTCCTGAATAACCTGAGCACATGTCCGGGATACCACCCACCATACATCATCCATCTCCCCAGAAAAAGAGTTCTTCGAGGCAGCAGATACCCACTATGGCTCTTGTTCTTCCTTACTACCTCAACTATCTCTTCTGCAAGCTGTGGGCTCACCCTCTCATCTGCATCGATAGAGAGAACCCAGTCACAGCTAGCCTTTGCCGCTGCATTGTTCTTGAGCTTTCCGTATCCTTCGAACCTCACCTGGTAGACCTTATCCGTGAATTTCCTTGCAAGCTCTATTGTTGAATCGACACTCTGCGAATCGACTACCACGATCTCATCTGCAAAACTGAGAGATTTAAGACAGTCCGCTATGTTTGCCTCTTCATTAAGGGTGACCACAACTGCAGACAGTTTACTCATTATTGGATGAACCTTTCAGAATCCAATCTGCGGCCTTTTCCAAATTCTCAACGACCGCATCTGGAGTAACCAAAGCCCGAGAATCCTTCCCGTGGCCGGTGAGAACAAGTATTGCCTTTAGCCCAGCGTTTCTGCCCAGTTCAATGTCAACGGAATCGTCTCCAATAACATAAGAACCATCCAAAGATATCGAGAGTTCATCGACCGCTCTGTCTATCATACCGGTTGAGGGCTTCCTGCAGGTGCAACCCTCGTCAGGCGCGTGGGGACAGTAGTAAAGAGCATCATAGTCAGTGCCCGCTTCCCTCAACAGATCCCTCAGTCTGGTGTGCACTGCTGTCAAAACATCCAGGGTAAAGTAACCGCGGCCAACTCCGGATTGATTTGTGACAATCACCACCTTGAATCCGGCATCCCTCAGACGGCGTACAGCTTCGGCCACCCCTGGAAATAGCTCCACTTTGTCCGAATCGTCCAGGTAGGGAACGTCCGGGCACACTGTCCCGTCTCTATCCAGAAAAACTGCCCTCTTCACCTGAGAACCTCCTCTACCGCATCCAGTACAACATCAGTCCCCACATTCTGGAGACACCCGTAGTGACCAAATCTGCATACCCTGTCGAAACACGGACTGCATTCAACCTTCTCATATACCACCACGTTCTTATTCCCAATAGGGGATGTCCACTCAGGGCTTGTGGAACCGAAGATGGACACGACTGGTGTTCCCACACCGGCGGCAACATGCGCGATCCCGGTGTCATTTGAAACGAGACAAACACATCTCTTCAATAGGTAGGCTGCTTCAGTGAGCGTCAACTTGCCGCAAAGGTCAACAACGCCATCGGGCAAACTTGTGTCTTCAAGGTTCAAGGTGGAGTCGTCTGCAGAACCAAAGAGTACTATGCTGCAATTGTATCTTTTCAAGAGGTTCTTTGCAAGGGAGGAGTAGTTTTCCATTGGCCAGCGCTTGGCAGGGCCGAAGGTCGCATGCGGCGCCATACCCACAACCTTACGATTCTCGCCGTATCCCAGGGATTCCATTATGCGGTCAGCCTTTTCGCAAACCTCAGGAACATTCAATTCAGGCGTACTCAGTTCATCACTCACCCCGAGCTTTGCCACCAGGTTTGTATAAGTTTGCGAAAGATGTCTTTCTCTGTACTCTAAAGGAAGTCTGATTTTGTCAGTCAGCAAAAAACCTCTCATCTCTGTACTGTAGCCCAGCCTCCTCCTTGCTCCTGAGAAGTATCCCATAAGCGCAGAAGAAAAAGACAAGGGGAAGATGACAGACAAGTCAATCGGCTCCTCTGATATGCCCCGCGAGAATCTGATGAGGTTCTTTATACTTCTGTCTGCACCTTCTTTGTCAAACACGACAACCCTGTCAACGCCTTCGACCATTTGCGCAATGTCCTTCACCCTTCTGTGCGCAACGACTGTCAACTTTGCGTGTGGGAAGAGGCTTTCCAAGCCCTTTAGAGCTGGAATGGACAGGACAAAATCTCCTATCCAGTTCGGAGACCTAACCATTATGTTTCTCAAATCCATTGGCACACCAGACAAGCCGTAATTATATGCCTACATTTCCCTCATGTCAATTCCATAACCACACTCTCCGCCCCTGACCCTCGAAATTCCCATTCCCGCTACCCTGCACCCTCGAAATTCCACCCTGATCCACCGCTAACCCCCGAAATTCCGCCCAACCCCTTCCCATGACCTTCGAAATTCCCTACCCTACCCACCACACATTCGAAATTGCGAAATTCGGCCCAAACTTCCCTCAGCACTCGAAATTCCCATCACCGCTTCCCCCAAGTTCGAAGTACTAATTGCAAGGTGCGAAGAACCAAATCCCCGCTTTCGTTGTAGTCTTTGCCCGTTGCTACTTGTACTTCGCGCTTTCTTTGTCTTCTTCGGACTTCGCAATTCGTACTTAGTACTCTGTTTGCGTACCTTGTTTGGGCAATTTGTACTTTGTACTTCGGCCTATGGTGTGTTAGTGTTCGGCGAATTTCGAAAGGGAGGAACCATATGGAATGCACCATGGAAGCTAACAAGAAGGACTGCAACTGCACGTATGAGCCATGCAGCAGAAAAGGGAAATGCTGCGAGTGTATCAAGTACCATTGGGGGATGGGAGAACTTCCAGCCTGCTTTTTCCCCGATGATGTAGAAAGAACCTACAATAGGTCAATAGCAAAGTTTGTGAGCCTATACTCTTAATCCCGAAAATGGAAATTCCGCCCAACCACTGAAACCACGAGATTAACACAGATTTCAAACCAATCCTCATGGCTTGACTCGAGCCAGAAGGAAATCTTGTGAGAATCCTTGCCCTCCGAAGCCACGAAGGGCGAAGGAGGGTGTGATAATCTGTGGTTACAGG
>SOJN01000026.1 GCA_004376575.1 candidate division TA06 bacterium
TATATCTGGGATCATCTTGATTGGGCCAGTCCGGGGAAGCAAACTGACCCGGGCTTCTAAGAGGCCTTGCCAGAATTCGCAAAAGAAAGAGGTGTAGTCATGAGGAGAAATGTAATTGTAGCTGTAGCACTCGTCGGTTTCCTTGTCCCCTCATATGTTCTTTGTTCTAATGGGGTCTTTGAGAAATACAGGTACCACTTAGATTTGTTCCAAGAAGCAGATGTAGATACTGTCATAGGCCTATTGGGTCACGCAGATCGAGGAGTAAGAAGAGAAGCTCTTACTCTGATTGGTGTGGCTTTTCGAAAGGGTTTTTCGTCTGCTGAAAGAGCTATTCCCCGGCTTGTTGAGATTATGACAACGGATAGTGACCTTTGGTTGAGAGTTCTTGCAGCAGGAGAATTGGCCGGTGTGGGTGATGAGAGAGCTCTAGAACCTCTGCTAGAAATTGCGTCCGATTCAATGGTTGATGACATAATCCGAAGCACAGCACTACATACTCTCGGAACCCAGGGCGCCAAAATAGGAGCCGATAAGGAGCGGGTGGCCGACATTGGCCGTTCTCTCCTAGATTCGCCAGATCTCGACGCTCGGGTGCAGGCTTTTCTGGCTCTGCGCCTTTCAGAGGATAGGACAAAGCTCAAGGTATTTCTTCAGTCTTTTGTTGATCACTATGTCCATCCCGATTCCTCTCTTATGTCACAACCGGCGCTCAGCCCAGGACAGAACCGAAGTGCCTATAATGACTTCTCAAGCATCTTCAGAGACGGACTTCACAGTGTCGCCTTAAAAACGCCGGATTTGCTATATGAACTCCTGGAGCATCCAAATGAGATGGTGAGGTCAGAGGTAACCTGGAGCCTTGCTCAGCGTGGTGACAGAAGGGTAGTGGACATCCTCATTGACCTTTTGAAAAACAGTGAGAATGGATACGTAAGAGCGTTGGCGGCCGCCGGACTTGAATACGTTCCGGATAAGAAAGCGCTTCCCGTCTTAGTGGAGGCTCTGAAAGATAATTGGTCTCCCTACGATGGAGCAGGCACTGTGGCAGATGTTGTTTACAATACCTTAGTCAGTGCTTATGATGTCGAAGTGGAGAGCATTGGTGAACCCCCCGGTCCTTATCGGTACAAAATCATCAAGAAAGAGGAGTAAGCTATGCGGAAAATCATTTTACCTTTCGTGGTTCTTGGCCTGCTGCTTTCCCAGCCGCAGACGTCCATCGCAGCTTGGGAGGTTGAGCAAGGGTCGAGAGGAAATGAACTCCTTCTGCAAGTCCGAAACTCTCAACGCCAAAACCTTCAGGAGGTTGTTGTCGAGGTGGATCAATCTCCAGGATGGATTCAGTTTGGGACTGGGGAGGTTGTGGTCGGAGAGGTTCTCGTACCAGAAGAGATGCAAGATGCGATCTTTCTTTTCGATGTCGCCGAGGAAGCCCCTTTGGGAGCCAAGGGAAATATCAAGTTGCTCGTAAAGTGCTCGGCAGAAAGTTGGCGCAAGGAAGTGGCTGTGACTGTTATTCCTTCTACTTCGCTCCCAACAGTCAACGCCCTCCATCAGAGTTCTCCTAACCCTTCTCGTCGGTCGCCGGTGATTGGTTATCAGTTATCGAAGCGTGCTCAAACGACCCTGAAGGTTTACAATCTGGCAGGGCGTCTCGTGAAGACTCTGGTCAATGACGCTCAGAAGGCAGGATATTACAGGGTTGAGTGGCACGGTAATGACGAGCAGGGGCGCCAGATGCCAGGCGGGGTCTACTTTTACCGTCTCCAGGCGGGTAACTTCACAGCCGGAAGGAAGTTGATACTGCTCCGATAAACAAGGAAAAGCAGGCGCAAATAAGGAAAAAGGAAGGCTGCGGTCCTTCCTTTTCCCTTTCTGCCAGATTGCTGGGCAGCCAGGGAAGCTGCTTTGCTCGCCGCAGGACGTTTACGCTTGTTGCTCAATGTCGGAATCCCGACCGTTTTCCTCTTCCTTGAAAAGGGAGAGGAACAGAAGGAGAGGGATGCGCAAGGATCCAGGAATGCGAAGCGAGGAGCTGGTGCACACGTGATGCTGGAATTGGGCCACTGATAGGGCTTGACATTACAGAGGCATCTTTGTTATAGGTTAGTAAGGTGTTGCTTTTTGAAACAGATTGCAGGCAGATATAAGGTTATTGAAAAACTTGGGACGGGGCTTTCCGGGACCGTCTTTTCAGTCAAAGACGGACCCAGGGGACCCACCGTCGCGCTCAAACTTTCAAACCCCACCGAAGACTCTGCTCATCATTTAGAAAAAGAATTCTTCAGACTTTTCCAACTCGATCATCCCAACATCGTGGACGATCGGGAGTACCTCGTCTATAGAGAACAGGACGGCTGGATGTTCCATCATTGGGACCATTTGGACTGGGCAAATCCAGGCAAACAGACAGACCCAGGATGGTAAAGTGCTTGCCGAACAGGAGGCATAAAATGAAGACATATGTATTTCTTGGAACAGCCCTGATCCTGGCGTTCACATCCGCCTTTGGCTCCAACGGACTCATTGGAAAATACAAACACCGATACACGGCTTTAGAGGAGGCGGATGTTGACTCGGTCATCACGCTCCTAAGCAGCCCGGATTCTGTGGTTGCGGGAGAGGCAGCAACACTCGTTGGTATCGCTTTCGAGAAGGGTTTTGCGTCTGCGCAGAAAGCACTTACCATCCTTATAGGGCTGGTCGAGAGTGATAAATCGCTACATGTTCGTACACTTGCTGCCGGTGCTCTATTCCGGTCGGGCGACGAGAGAGCTGTTGGGCCTCTATGGGAAATAGCAGAAGATGATAGTTCTGATCCGGGGCTCAGAATGACAGCGCTGTCCGGATTGTCGTTCATAGGTGCTAAGACTAGTGAGGTCGCGAAGGTTGCTGCCGAAAACCTCCATTCGGCTGACCCTGGCTTCAGGTATGAATCAATCAAGATAGTGGCAAAGTGGGGGGATAAGGCGGACTTGAAGAAGCTGCTGCAGGCATATATCGACCATCACGAGCGACCGGACGCTTATCTAAAGGAAATGAGACCCGTGCAGGCAAGGTATTGGGACAATCGCTACGAGGAGCTTTCGTTTGTGCTGGTGGTTTCGCTCTATGCCATAGCTAGCCGAGCGCCCGACTTGCTTGAACCGCTCCTGAACCATGCCAACACCAAGTTCAGGTTAGATGCTGCCGATAGCTTTCGCCATATACTGGATAAGAGGGCGATTCCTGCCCTTCTTGACATAATGAGAAATGGTGAGGAACCCAGAGACAGATCCAGAGCTGTGGACCTTGTGGAGCCCTACGGGCTCTCCGGTCGCCTCGATGCAGAAGAGAAGGAAATGGTGATATCCGCTCTGAAAGAAGCTCTCAACGACAAATACGTTGAACAGGGCCCTAAAGGACCTTATAGACCTGTTGCTTGTGCGGCTTACGGAGTGTTGTGCATGCTTCAGGTTGAGGTTGAGGAACCCGAGGATTGGAAAAATAGGCCGAAGCCGCGTGCTTACGATTGATTCCGAGTATTCAGACAGGGCGCACGTGCCCGGTTCAATTCAGCCCCACAACTTTTTCCTTCCCGGCTCGTTTCACGGGCTCCCTTGGAAAGGGAGAGGAATGAAAGGAGAGGGTTGCACAAGATTCAGGATTTGGGAACTGATGGCGCTTGACATCACAGAGCCATCTCTGTTATAGGTTAGACAGGTATTTCTTTTTGAA
>SOJN01000027.1 GCA_004376575.1 candidate division TA06 bacterium
ACTTTGCAAGTTGTACTTTGTACTTTGCAGGTTGTACTCTGTACTTCAGAAAGTATTACAGTGCTTCAGCAATCAGTTCTGTGATATCAGCAACAGTGAGTGTACCGCGCTTCTCCTTGGGGATTGCGCGCAGCCCTTTCCGTAAAGTGTCTTTGCATGCGGCGCAGGCCGAGACGACGACATCCATGTCCTCTTCAAGGACTTCTGCCAGCCGCCTTTTCGATATGTCAAGACTCATTTCTCGATCATAGGCCATAAGGCCACCGCCACCGCCGCAGCAAACTGCAGAACTACGGTTCTTCTCAAATTCCGTGAGTACAAGACCTGGTATTGATCTGAGAACCTCTCGAGGTTCATCATACACGTTCATATGTCTTCCCAGGTCGCACGGGTCATGGTAGACGACTTTCTTTGTCACCAGATTGGCAAGCTTCAGCTTGCCTTCCTCCAGCAATCCTTTCACATACTCCGAAATATGGAAGACCATGAATTCCTTTGGATACAAAGTCTTCAAAGCCCTATAACAGCCGGCACATGGGGTGACAATCATTCTGGGTCTCAGTTCCTTGAACTTCTTCATGTTGCTTTTGACTCTCTTCATAAAATCGGCTGACCCGGCCAGATAATGGACATACCCGCAGCAGTCCTCGTCTTCACCGAGGACTGTGAAATCAACATCAGCTGCTTGCATGATTTTGAACGTCGCAGGAACAATCTCCATGTCAACATAAGAGGGTAGACATCCGAGAAACAAGAGAACCTCTGCCGGCTTCGCACTAATCTTCTGGTATTTCTTGGGGAATAGGTCTGTCCTCTCTCTTCTAGGGCTGCCGAAAGGATTGCCTTCCTTTTCTATATTCTCCAACATCGTCGTGATCGATTGGGGCATGCAGCCGGCCTGGGCGAGTCTCCTTCTACAGGCGAGAATAATCTCAGGGGCCTTTATGCTGCACGGACAGGTGGTGGTGCAACCTGCACACACAGAGCAGGAGTACATTTTATCAGCCAATTCCATGGATGGTTTGATGGTCTCTTCCAGCAGACCCTGGGCAAGCAGTATTCTTCCCCTCGCATTTTTTGACTCAAGAGTGGTGGACTCGAATGTAGGACATCCTGTGCGGCAGAAGCCGCACTGTACGCAGACGAGAATTTCATCGTCTAGTTCCTCGCTGAACCCCTTCAGTTTCTTGCCGGCAACATGCGAGAATGCGAAATGGTCCAGAATCTTCACCTTCTTCTTGTCGAGCGACAACTTCCCGGGATTCAAAATGCTGTTTGGATCCAGGCCTTTCTTTATCTCTCTCATTACATCTAAGGAGGATGAAAGCTCCCTGTCTGCGAAAGCGGATTTGGCGATTCCCAGCCCGTGCTCAGCGGTCAGAGTTCCGCCAAGACTCATGGCCAGGTCTACGAGTTCTCCAGCCATTTTCTCAGCCTTCTTCCATTCATCTTTGTTTCGGACATCCAGAATGAATGTGGTATGGACATTACCATCTCCTGCGTGCCCAAAGGTGGCCACAAGCATGTCATACTTCTTTGATATTTTCTGTGCTCCTCTGATAGCTTCTGGAACCTTTGACACGGGCACGCCAAAGTCTTCTGCAATGGGGATGAGCCTGTAGCCCTTCTTGAACCTGGAGAGGGAAGGGACCAGTCCGCCCCTTGCAGCCCACAGTGCCTGTCTCTGCTTTGGATTATCAGACCAGGCGATGTCAATGCCGTTATTGCTCTGGCAGATATTCTCTATCGCACTCATCTCTTCCCTTACTGCAGGTTCTCTTCCATCGACTTCAATAAACAGCATACCTTCAACATCCGGGAGACCAAGTTTCATTGCCTTATTGACAACGTTTATGCTGACGGTATCGAGTATTTCACATGCCGATAGGCCGATACTGGAACCGAACAAATCTGCGACAGTCTTGCCTGCATCTTCAAGTTTCGCGAAAGCTGCCTTTGCGAACGCGATGTATTCAGGGACTGGGACTATCTTTAAAGTTATCTCAGTCATTATACCTAACGTACCTTCAGAGTTTGCGAAAAGCCTGGTCAGATCGTACCCGGATGACGTCTTTGGAGTGTAACTGCCTGTTCTTATTACCCTGCCACTGGCAAGAACGACCTCGAGTCCCATTACCCAGTCACGTGTGGTTCCGTACTTCACGGCCCGAGTTCCGCTGGCATTTGTGGCGACCATGCCTCCAATGGTGCATACGTTTGAACTACCGGGGTCAGGAGGGAAGAAATGGGTGGGGGAGAGGCTCGAGTTTAGGTGCTGGCATATCACGCCGGGTTCTACCACCACGTATCCATCTTCTTTTCTCACCTTTTTCATCTTATCCATTCTGGTGAGATCAAGAACAAGACCTCCCCCTATTGGAATAATTGCCCCGGTCACGCTAGTACCGCTGCCCCTTACTGTAACCGGCACCTTGCTCTTGTTGGCGACACGCAGAAGCTTTGATATCTGATCTGTGGTCGTGCAAAATACAAGAGCATTGGGCATGCCCTGGTGGACAGACATATCCCGGGAGTAACAGATCAGCTCGAGTTTCTCGTCAATGAAATTCTCTTTACCAACTATCTTCTTGACTTTTTCTTTCCACCTATTTGGCATTTTGCCTCCACTTTCCTGCTGGCTCTCAGATTCTCCTTGAACTTCTGTGCGAGTATATACTTTTTGCACCTTTCGCACAAGAGGACCGAATCAGGCGTGTAGTCTTCTGACTTAGTCTGGATATATGTTGAGGTATGCTTGGGCAGGATGGGTCTGCCGCACCTCTTGCACTGTCGCAGATTTCTAATGTATCCCCGTTCAACAGCGAGGTCCCTCAGAGATCCAATGAACTCCCTGAAGTGGACTCCAGAAGGACAGGTGACCTCACACACGTCACATACGAGACAGTACCAGATTGATGATGCCCTGAACAGGTCCGTGCCGAAAAGCGCCTCGTGGACAATTGTTCTTGGTGCCCAGGAGTAGCGGAAGTCTTCAAAGATCTCAGTCATAGTACAGGCTGACGTGCACTTTCCGCACTGGACACACTTCAACAGGCCATGCTTGACTATGAGGTCTTCTACTCTTGTGTCCACTGTCCTATTCTTCACGCTGTGCTTCATCTCTGGCCAGCTCCAGGCTATAAAACCCCATTATTTCTTCTCCCTCGATGGGAGTGGAGTAGGAGCAGGGTCTCCCAGCCCTCCCTGATGGGCGCGACAACCCTCCTTCGCCAGGTATGGTTACGGAGGACAGGCCGCCCCCTACATCTGACGCCTAAAAGCAGATCCTTCGTCGCTTCTCTCCTCCCCGTAGAACGGGGCAGGCAGAATGACAGGAAAACAGACTGTCATTGCGAGCGACAGCGAAGCAATCTGGCACAAGCAGATCCTTCGACTCTGTGCTTCGACGATGCTCAGCACGTCGCTCTGGACGAAATATGCCTCACGGCCGCTCCGATGGCGTGGCCCTATTTCGTTTTCGATTTTCGAGCTTCGATTTTCGGTCACGCACGTCCCGTTTTCTCTTCGTGCCTAGCTCTCTCAGTTTTTCAGTAAAGTCCGTGACAAGTGAAGAGTAGCGTCTGCCTTCGGAAGCGGAGACCCAGTCGAGTTTGAAGCGCTCCGGATCGATGCCAGTAAGTTCGAGCAAACGCCTGAGCAAGACCATTCGCCGTCTCGTATAGAAGTTGGCGTTCACGTAGTGGCATTCGCCTGGGTGGCATCCGAGTACCATCACCCCGTCGATACCATTACTCAGCGCTCTGACGATGAATTCTGGTTTTATTCTCGAAGAGCACATTACACGTACCACCCTGATGTTGGATGGAATTTGATATCTGGAAACTCCTGCCAGGTCCGTTCCAGCATACGAGCACCAGTTGCATGCCAGCACCAGAATTTTGGGTTCGTCTGGCTCAGGCCGTGTTTCAATGGCGTTAAGCGGAGGGTGAAGCTGCCAGTCACCCCAGTTCCGTTGTTGCATCACTCCTCCAGGGCATGCCGCAACACAGCATCCGCACCCTTTACATTTGACTTCAGTCACACGGGCCACAGACCTTCCGGAGGAGTCCAGTTCCAATCTGACGGCGTCGAATGGACATACTGCCTCACAGTTCCCACAGCCAGTGCATTCCATCTCATTGCAGTAGGCTACTATGGGTTCAACAAACACCTTCTTCTGTCTTATGGGGGTAGCGGCCTTGGCAGCGGCCGCGTATCCTTGCGAGATCGCGTCCCCGACATTAACAGGATATCTGGCCGACCCGCATACATAGATTCCGTCATTTGAGAATTCAACTGGACGCAGCTTCACGTGTGCTTCCAGAAAGAAGCCGTCACTTCCCAGCGGAACCTTGAGAATTCTGGAAAGAGTCTTAGAATCATCCCGCGGAACAAGGGGTGTGGTCAGCACGACCATGTCTGCCGGTATGCTCATCCGCCCTCCAGTGACAGGAGTGTCAACTCTGACAACTTTCGCCTTCTGATTTCCAGAGACCTTTGGCATTTTTTCAGGCCCATATCTGACAAATCTGATCCCCGCTTCTTTCGCCTTCTTGTACAATTCTTCCGTGGCTATACCACAGGCCATCACATCTCGTTCGAGAATGGTCACGGAGGCATCAGGGCTCATAGACTTGAGTCTCATGGCGTTTTTCATGGATGTCATGCAGCAGAATCTGCCACAGTACTCCCTCTCTTTGACCCGTGCCCCGACACAGTTTACAAATACGAAATCCCGCAGCTTGCTGAGATCAGTGCCGTTCTTTTTCTTGTTCTTCAGAATCTCTTCCAGTTCAAGCTCAGTCACAACGTTTCTCAGCCTTCCATACCCGAACATGCCTTCTGGTTTGAACTCCCTGGCCCCTGTCGCCACAACGATGGTACCGACTTTGAACTCTTCTTTTCCGGATTGTTTGCGAGTTGATTCTAATCGTATCTGAAAATCGCCGACTGAACCCTCAACATTTTTGATAATCTTCCCTAGATGAACAGATATGTTTGGGTTTTCTTTGACAGATCTCTTCAGTCTACCGATGAGTTGTGATGATTTTTCATCTGCTGGATATATTGTGTCTATTTGATTCAAAAGTCCACCCAGCTTCTTTTCCCTCTCGACCAGGTGAACCTCTATTCCTTGATTTGCCAGGTTGAGGGCTGCGCTCATCCCGGAGACGCCTCCGCCGATGACCAGTGTGGAAGGAAAGACCGGAGCTTCAATGTCCGCCTCTGCGGTGAGATTGGCCACCTTCGCAACACCCATCCTTACTAACTCTCTCGCCTTCGCTGTAGCTCTGTCCGGCTCTTTCATATGAATCCAGGAGCAATGCTCCCTTATGTTGACAAGCTCAAACAGGTGCTTGTTGATACCTGCCTCTTTGCATACCTCCTTGAAGAGGGGTTCATGGGTTCTCGGTGTGCACGCAGCCACAACCACCCTGTCCAGTGTATGTTCGATGATGGTCCGTTTGATCCTCGCAATCCCTTCCTCAGAGCACGCATAGATGTTCGTCTCAGTGTGGACCACGTGGAGTAGGGTAGAGGCATATTCCGCAATACCAGGTACGTCTACGACGCCGGCAATGTTGTTCCCACAATGGCAGACAAATACTCCGATCCTTCTTCCCAATTCCACCCCTTTTCCTCCAAAGTACGAATTGCGGAGTACAAAGTACAAGGTGCAGAGAGCGAAGTACTACGTACTAGGAAGTCGTGACTTGGTTTCTGAGTTCTGTACTTCGTACCTTGCACTTTGTACCTCGTACTTTGTCAAGAGTTCTGCGGCGTATGCTGCAGCGGCTGATGCCTGCACAACCGAGTCCGGTATGTCCTGAGGCTCTGAGCAGAACCCACAGGCCAGAATACCAGGGACAGATGTTTCAAACGGCAGGGCAGGCGAATCTGGAGTTCTCACAAACCCGTGGTCATCAAGTTCTATTCCGAGAGCTTGGATGAGCGCAGAGTTGCTCTCGCTAGGTATAAGGGCATGGCAGAGAACAACCATGTCCACCTCTAATCTTGCGACCTTCTGTGATTCCATGTCATCAAAGACAACAGTCACATGGCCATTCTCGGTATTGTCAATCAACCTGCCAGGCTTTGACCTTATGTATTTAACACCGTGTTCGATCTTCGCCCTATTGACGTATTCCTGGAACCCCTTGCCTGGGGACCTCATGTCCGTGTAGAAGATGTAAAGTTCTGTGCCAGGGTGATGCTCAGCAGTAAGTATGGCCTCTTTGGTCGCATGCATGCAGCAGACCCCAGAGCAGTAAGGGTTGTTTCTTTCATCGCGAGAGCCTATGCATTGAAGGAACGCGACTCGCTCGGGAACCTTTGAATCGGAGGGTCTCTTGAGCTCGCCACCTGTGGGTCCTGATGCGCTTATCATCCTTTCGTACTGGAGAGCTGTTATCACATTTTTGATTTTTCCGAACCCGAACTCTTCCAGATTGGATACGTCGTAGGGCTCAAATCCTGTGGCTACAATGGCCGCGCCTACATTGAGCTTCACCCTTTTCTCTCTATCCTCAAAGTTTACAGCTCCTCTCTCACAGACCTTTTCACAGATTCTACACTTGCCGGTCTTGAAGTACTGGCAGCTTTCTGGGTCGATTGCAGGGGTGCTGGGAACACCCTGTGGAAAATAGACGTATATCGCCTTTCTCTTGCGCAGACCGATATCGAAAGAGTCATCCGCTTCGTACGGACACTTGACCACGCAATCTCCACACGAAGTGCACCGAGACTCGTCGACATATCTAGGATATCGAAGAATGGTCGCCTTGAAGTTGCCTACTTCGCCCACAAGGTCGAGTACTTCGCTCATGGTAAGCAACTCGATGTTTGGGTGCCGACCGGCCTCCATCATCTTAGGCGCGAGTATTCACATCGAGCAGTCATTGGTGGGGAAGGTCTTGTCAAGTTGGGCCATTCTCCCACCGATACTGGGGTTCTTTTCAACCAAAAAGACCTTGAAACCCATGTTTCCAAGGTCTATTGAGGCCTGAATACCCGCTATCCCGCCACCAATTACTAGAACCGATTTACGCTTCAAACTTGAATCCACCTAACCACAGATTAACACA
>SOJN01000028.1 GCA_004376575.1 candidate division TA06 bacterium
TCCTTTTTGAGCCTTTTCGCCAAACCGCGGCTCTTTTTCATCTCATCTCTCCTTTTCTATTTTTATCTTCATTTTTATCTTTATCCTTTTCTTTTCTCCCCCCTCTATAAGAAAAATATATCATGAAATGCAGGATTTCGCAATAGTATAATATTTGTTTATGGATTTATTGGGCCAAGTCTCGTATTTGGCAAATCTGTGCGATGAGGTGCCATCTTGTCACCTCAAGTTAGAGTTCAGGGAATTTTCCCATTTTCGTGTGCTTCGGCAGTGTGGAGGCCGATTTTCTATTTTCGGGTGTACAGGGGAGGGTGAT
This sequence comes from candidate division TA06 bacterium, assembly GCA_004376575.1. Classification (NCBI taxonomy): domain Bacteria; species candidate division TA06 bacterium. Next base: position 317 of record SOJN01000028.1, read on the forward strand.
AATTCAATACTACGACGAACGTGTAGGGGCGTATTGCGATACGCCCCCACCGTTGTTCCAAGAAACTACTGCTACTGCACAACAATCATTTTGCTCGCCGCCTCAAACCTCTCCGCTTCTAGCCGAACAAAATACGCTCCACTAACAACCTTTTTTCCATCTTCAGCTCGCCCATCCCAACTGACAGAGTAGAGACCAGGCTCCTTGTCCTCGTCCACAAGCGTTGCCACTACTCGCCCGCTTGGGTCATAGATTCTGAGCTTGGCTTTCATGGCAGCAGGCAGACTAAATGAAATAGTCGTCTCACGAGAGAAGGGATTCGGACTGTTCTGAGAAAGTGCAAATACCTTCGGTATGCCGGGCTCTACACCGGCCGTCTGCTTGCCACCCTTGCCTTTCTTGATAATCACAACACAATCTAACCCCTCAATCTCAGTCCCATCGTTCAAAGCCCCTGTCAGAGTCAATTCTATCTCCTGACCATCCTCGACCTCGCCCAGCGCCTTCACAATGTCCTCTGTCTTGAATTTCAGCGTCAGATCGTCGTAGCCGTCCGACCCTTCATCCGTGCAGTCGCATGGATTCTGTTTGTTCTCCACCGGTGTGGCCACATGCTCTATACCGCTTTGCTTAGGGGCAACGCCTATTAACTCGACGGTTGACACATCGACCTGAGTCACATCAAATTCTTCTGTTCCAAGGATCGCTACAGGAAGCAAACCCTTGCTTTTCACGTTCAGAGGATTAGGGCACGACCCTGGCTTGATGTCAAGATGGACATCGATTTCAGGCGCCTCCGGCCTGGAACCTCGGTAAATCGAGAGCTGGGCGCTTGCGAGGCATAAGATCTCATAGTTTCCGTCATTCTCAACATCGCCTCCGAAGATCTGTCCCATTGAACGTTTCGTGTCTAGAGGCTTGAGTAAGATCTGCTCATAGGTCCCTGACTGAAATTCATATACGTATATCGTATCCATACTCACGAAAGCGAACTGATTTTCCGGTGTGTTTAGGATTTTGCCGATCAGGGGAGAATACGCACCATAATTCCCTGGAACAGTACCTGTAGAAGTTGACCAAGATAGAGTCCAGTTAGCTCCGCCTGAATGCTCAAAGATGAAGGCATCATCAGAATTGCCTTCCTTGTTGGACATCTCGCAGACCAGAATCTCATTTTCGCCATCATTGTCCGTATCACCCACATCTAGCGTGTAGGCAGGGCCATAAGGACTTCCAGACCAGAATGAATACTGCCATATCCGCTGATAGGAACCGCTCAGATACTTGTAGATTCGCACTGAATAAGGCGGCCAGATACCCAATCCAACGACGATTTCATTTTGACCGTCATTATCTGCATCGGCAATCTTCAGCCCATAGCAGTCCTCACCAACATATTCTATTGCACTTTTTGTCCACACATTCGCACCTTGGTAATCATAGACATACAATCTTCGATCGTAATACGCGTTGCCTATGACAAACTCCTTCTCAGGATCATCATCTGTGTTTCCTATAGCAAGTCGACGGAACCCTTCACTAAGCCCTTGGCTCCAAAGCAGCCCATAGTTGTTTCCACCCGTGTGCTTATATATCCTGATCTTGCCATTGGGATTTACATCATGAGGTGAGGTATTCATCACAATAACTTCGTTCTCTCCATCATTATTGACATCACCCATATCTACCGCGACTTCAGTGGCCTCTGCAAAAGGTATATCAGCCCTCCACAAGGCGTCAAGTGAACCGTAGGCAGGACCAAATATCATTGCTTGAGGGTTTTTGGTCTGATAGGCAAAGCCATACAAGAGCTCATTCTGTGCATCATTGTCAGCATCGCCGACTTTCAGCGCGTTCGCCCAACTCCGGCCACTGACCGTTTGGAGGAATTCCAAGCTCTGCCCAGAACCCCGGTAAATGGAGAGCTGGCCAGCTGCTAGACGCAGGACTTCATAGTTTCCGTCATTGTCGGCGTCTCCTCCGAAAATCTGCCCTTTTATCAGTTTGGTATCTAAGGGCTTAACTAGAACCTCCTCATAAGTTCCTGACTGAAATTCGTACACATGCATGGTATCCATGCTCACGAAGGCGAACTGATTTAACCCATTATTAAGAATCTTGCCGATCAGAGGTGAGTACGCACCGTGAGTATTCGGGTATGGGCCTGCAGAGGCAGACCAAGAGAGAGCCCAGTTGGTTCCACCCGCGTGGTCAAAGATGAAGACGTCATCATCATTACATTCCTTATGTGTCGATTGCTCGCAGACCAGGATCTCATTTTCGCCATCATTGTCCGTATCACCCACATCTAACCAGAGCTCATCACCATAAGGACTCCCGGACCAGAATGTATATTGCCATATCCGCTGATAGGAACCGCTCATGTACTTATAGATCCGCACAGAATAAGGCGGCCAGACACCCAACCCGACAATGATCTCATTTTGACCGTCAGCATCTACATCTGCAATTTTCACTCCGAAGCAATCCTCACCTACAAATTCTATGGCGCTTTTACTCCAAGTGTTGCCGCCCTGATAGTTATAGATGTACAGTCTTCGGTCGTAATAGGCGTTGCCTACAACAAACTCTTTCTCAGGGTCGTCATCTGTGTTCCCAATAGCAAGTCGACGGAATCCTTCACTAAGCCCCTGGCTCCAGAGCAGCCCGTAATTGTTTCCACCCGTGTGTTCATATATCCTGATCTTGCCATTGGAGTTAATGTCGTGGGGGGAAGCGTTCATCACTATAACTTCATTCTCTCCGTCGTTATTGACGTCACCTATATCTACAGTCACATGGGGAGCCTCGTCAAAAGACATATCTGCTCGCCACAAGATATCATACGGACTGTAACCAGAACCTAGTATCACTGCCTGAGGGTTTCTACTCCCATACCCAAAACCAAACAAGACTTCATTTTTATCGTCATTATTGGCATCAGCGACCTTAACCCAGCCCTCCCTGCAGACCGTTCTTATGAATTCCAGGTCCTGCCCACAAGCAAAGGTAGGGAATATGATCAGTACTGCCAAGATACCTTCTATGATTCCATATGCTGCTCGTCTTCTCATGGTTTTCCTCCTTTTGAACACTTGAGTGTGCTGTAGACCAGTGCATGTTCCACCAGTCTTTGGCTCGGTGCCGACCCAAAACTAATCACCTCAGTACGACCATCTTCCGTGTTAGCGATTGTCCGTTGAAATTCAGCCTATAGAAGTAAACCCCACTCGGAACCTTTTGGCCTTTCGCGTCCAGACCATTCCATTCGCATTCGTGGTAACCAGCAGCGACCTTCGTGTCCAACAGGTTCGCAACCAGCCTTCCGCTGATATCAAACACATCCAACCTTAATTCTCCGCCATTTGAAACCGCGAACACGATCCTTGTTGAAACCGAGAAAGGATTAGGAAGGTTCTGCCTCAGTTCGGGTTTCCACATGCCGGGTCTGGTCGACTCCTCTGCGATTCCAGTGGGAACGCGACAGGGGTCGGGTGGCCAGCGCCGAGGAACCCGGAAATCAGGAATACCGTCGCCACAGATGAAAAGTTTCTTGCCACCAATTATCAAAAAGTCACCAGCATATCCATCGCCGTCTGTATCAGTTCCAGGGTTATCGCAAACAGCGTGTGCCCAGCTCGCGTTTGTGGCCAGATCGTCAAAATTCCACTCACACCATGTGCCTTCGCTATGAAAATGCTCTCCGCCTATGAACGCGAGTGCTATCTCGAGAGTGTCTCCAGCAGGGAGGTCGTGAGGGCCGAAGGACAGCAGATATCGTGTATCGTTTATGCTGTCGATTCCTGCAGGATAAACAAGAGAATCGCAGACCTGGTCAGGATCAAAGTAGCCATTCTTCATAATTCTATACTTCGCTCCATCCCCCATAGGGGTTCCATCTGGATCGTCTGGATCCTCAGTGTGGTACGGACCCCAGTCAAGACTATCGTCCGAATCTGAGAACCACCAGTTGTAGGATACTTCCTGTCCGGCCGGGCACACGACTCTCACACCGGTGACAGCATCTGCGGTTCCCATCCCCGTGCAGGGGGGATCAGGATGGACTCCGTCGTCGTCCGCGAGCCACGCGACTGTTGTGTAATCGCAAGGAGATTGATACATGGGTGTGCCCACGACATCCGTCGAATCATAGCTTTGGGTCTGCTCATTCCAATGGTAAAGGGTGGTTCCAGGAGTCCACAGAGTGTCAGATTCATCTCCCCATGCTCTAAACCCGGTTATGTCATCCTGCGCAGCCTGCACCCTGCACGCAATGTTGGAGGTGACGGGAGTAACATCACCATCTATGTACAGGCCAACATAAATGTCTCTCACGGTGTGTAGGTCCCCTCGGATGTTCTCAATTAAAAGCCTCATAAGTATCGAGTCCTTGATGTGATCGTGCTTCCAGCAGTACGTCTGCTGAGTGATCTTTATCCCCATAGGCCTGTGGTCAGGAGGGACAATCAATGTGTCAGTGATTGTGTCGGTGTAGGTAGCTACTAGGTCCTGCTCAGAGACCGCATCCCGGCGATAGTAGGGGGAGAGCGTATCACAAGACCTTTCTACGATCGTGTCTCCGAGGGCAGAGCCGGGAAACAGTTCATGCTCCAGGAGCCAACCATCAGCACCCACAGAGACGAGCGTCTCACCATCAACGATACCACCAATCCACAATGCACCCTGAAACAGATAGTCTTGGCTTGAATCTGCGGGAAATTCGCACGACCACTCATATTCGTTATATTGTGCCTCATTGCCGAAGAAACCCCAGTTGCTGACAACCAATTTCATATTGCCCAATGTGTGGGACTTGATTTGGGTGTTGGGAGCCGGCATAAGCGGCGGATTGCTGAGTTCATCGGGGGCAGCACATACCTGACAGTAAAGAAGAACACAAAACATCAACGCAATGCAAGCGATGAATGTCCGCATTACAGACACCCCCTCAGACCTGTTGATTGGCTTACAAGCGAAATAAGACAACCCGAACATACACCCGACCTCTTAAGACTTCTTCAACAATCCTAGCCCACCTCAGCCCACATTTCAACACCAATCTCCACCTTCCTCAACAGGACACCCCGAGCCAGTTCTGGAGCCAACCATCGCCCCTCCAACACTCCAACAATAGAGAGAAAACCTGTCATTGCGAGAGTTGCCAGCGGCAACTCGAAGCAATCTCCGGAAAGGTCCTTCATTTGCTGGTTTTCCGGGGTGGTGATCGTTAGATGTCGATTTTCGGTTTTCGTCTTTTGGCGCCAACCCGCCGAAGTCACGTAGGACGTAGGCGGGTCGATTTTCGAGTGGGTAGACAAGGTCTTCAATTTCGCAATTTGGAAAGGGCAGGGGGGAGGGGAAAACCCGCCGTAGCCACCTGGGCGTAGGCGGGTCGATCTTCGATTTTCTATTTTCGAGGAGTAGGGGAGTGCGGAATTTCGCATTTTCGGGTTTGGTCGGTTCCGATTTTCGATCTTCGAATTTCGATTTTCGGGGAGGTTCAGCAGGTGGGGGAGAAGGACCGATTTTCGTTTTTCGTTTTTCGAATTTCGGATGTTTTGGTGCTTGTGTTCTCCGGCTCATTCTGCTACGATTACATCAGTACAGGACAGGCAAAGGCCAAAGGCAAAGCCAGGGGGCCAGTCCGAAATACGCTGACTTCTCATTTATGTAGTTAAACTAGAGACAGGACGAATGAGGCCGGCGCGGAGGTGAAGGGCTCTGCCTTCAAAATGCGACGACCCAGGTTTCTGTCAGAAAGTCATGTCGAAGATCCTTCGAGGATTCGGAGGGCACAGTCCCTAGGTCTTTTTGAAAAGTGGCGCAACCATGACTTTCTTACCATCGATGTTAAAGAAGTAAACAGAGTCAAGTCTGTTCTTCAGCTTCTTCAGCTCGTGGCGATAGTTGTTGTACCAGAACCTACGAGGACTCTCACGAATCTTCTGTCTCACTCTCCCACGATTTCTGCTTGCGCTGGATGGGTAGACTCTTGTCTTCCACTTAGCTTTCGGAGCGTCAGGGAGTGTTGTGATTACGATGTAGGGTATCGGCCTGCCGAGCTTGAGATAGGGCAGAACATCTTTTCGGGGGATGCGGGCATCACTCGAATTGGGGCTCTCATAGTCAATGAAGAGGATAGGCGTATCGTCAGTGCCTATGACCTGAATATCAGGCTGAAACCTGACTCGCCCTATGTTCATACGTATGTCAATGTCCACAGCTTTCACACTGTCGAACCCCAGCAAAACCTTCACAATGCAACCGAGAGTCCTGGGGTGCGTGAGATTTTTCCCGGCTCTGGTGTATTCGAACGAATCGTAGAAACCAGACGGCAAGGTCTGTATCTCTTTCTCGAGACCCTTCCTAGAATCCCTCACCAACTTTGGTAGCCGCATTTTCTCTCCTTTCCCTCACACCCCCACTGACGAGTGCATTCCGTTCCCACCAATCCTTCATGGACAAGTTCAGCCAAACAACTCTTGGGCATCAGCATCGCTGAATTTCTAACCCCATAACGCACAACACTAGCTTTATTTGTCACTCTGCAGCCAGTAATCTGGTTCTTGTTCAGCACACTTCATTCTTCGAACTCAAATCTTCGCAGGTCGCTTCAGAATCCGCCATCTTCCGTGTTCAAGACTACGCACCTTTCCCTGTTTCTTTTGCATCTGTAACGCGCTCGCTACGGCATGGGGTAAGCCTTGCTTGTCATTGGATTCCACCTTGTTCTTGTGTGCCAGCTCGACAAGCTTACTATACGAGTATTCTCCGGGCGGCAGCCCCGTCAGGAAACTTGAAACCCCTTTCGACGACCGGACCCGTCTCTTGGGCAGCCCCCTTGTCTTCTTTTCTTTCCTTCGCTCCTTGAAGACATACGGCTTTCCTTTCTCCGGCACAATCCAAATGCGGAATTTGTTTGTCTCCTTGAAGCTTGCAGGTATCTTTGCAGCCAACCTCTGGTAGGCTCGGTCAGGTGGCAAAGCAAGCACATAGGCCATGTTCTTGTACCCTACCATTCTCTCCGTGATAGATGACATACCTCTGTCGAAATTAGTTTTCTTAGTCGTATCGTTCACCGTTTCTCCCCCTGCCTTGACCTCCGCTACGATGAAGTTACGGTCTTTTCTCAAACACGCATCGGCCCGCTTCCACTCCTTCCTTCGGTCGTTTTTGGGTACCAGTCGCCATCCGTCGCTCACGAGGTGGTCGACAAATCTCTGTGTGATGCGTCTTTCTCTGTCGCCTGTTTTGCCCATAACAATACCCTCCTAATCCTAAGTTTCATCTGGCTAACCTGCATTTCAGTCTTTTCAGGCTTCGCGAAGAACATTCCTCCTTGGGGAGTGCGATGCTAGCCCCGTCCGCCATATCTAGGGGCGTGCCGTCCCACACCTCATGGGGCTCTGCGCTTGCCAAAGCAATGAGGAGCGGTTCCGATAGTCTACATGGACTCAGCTAGCGAACCAAAAGGAAGACAGCGCACTTGGTGGCTGGAAAAGTATCAAGTAAAGCATACGCCCGCTGACGGACATAGGGTCCGCTTTGCGGGAGAAACCCGGTCAGTTTCGGCAAGGACTTACAGCCGCACTTCGGTCGAGGTTCCCAGGCCCCGCCGTTAGACCATTGTTGAGGTGACTCCCCGCACACCCTATTGACACGCTCCTCACTGTTCCTACAGGGTCAGACTGAACCTAATGAATCCAACTGCTTCATTAGACCTTCCTTCACATCGGTCGCAACTAGCGACAGGCCCTTTGACAAGAGAAAAGAAACTGTCTCATCAAAGTCACTTCTAAGCTTCGCCTGCTCAGCTAGCTTGATCTTGTCAAGCAACTCCGCAGGTATCCTCGCTCTGAGCTCGAGAAAGAAAGACGTCTTGTTCTTCAGACGCGTTGAATGGTCGGCACTCCATTCAGGCAGCCCAACCAACCTTCCTCGAGGTCCTTGAATGAAGACCAGTCTGGGGGTATTGTAGGCTTCCTTGCGTATGTTCTTGTCAATTGTTGCCGTCAGTGATTGTACCGGGTCTTGCGCCGCACTCGTAACCATACCGCGATCGAGTGCGATTTCAGCTATCCTTCTTGAAGTCAACGGTTCTCCCACGTCACGCAGTATCTCACTAGCGGCTTCTTGAATAGTCATGATGACCTCCTTTCTGTCTTTCTTGTTTGTTTCCTACAAACAATATAAACAGAAAGCAAGACATTGTCAAGGGGAAAATTCAAAAATCTGGTTTCAATCATGAATAGGCGGTTGCAGCGCATAGTTGGACGGCCTCCGGGAAATATCGCCCATGCTACCCTCCTTCGCTCACCTTGGCTCTGTAGGGCAGGCGGAGGACAGGCTTCGAATCCCCTCAGAATTTCTAGTCTGAACAAAGGTTAGCCACCAGTCCAGCACCCCTAACAACCGAAGCTACGGAATTGTCCAGCCCGTGCTGGCACAAACCCATCAGCTCACATGTTCAGATGCTCATGGGTTCGTCTGTTCACCTGAGCAGGTGTGCATCTGCGCACGTACGCACGCATTGGTCCATCTCACCTTTCCGGACAGCATTCGGGACGGTGCTGGATTTTTTGACATCTTCTGGAATTGCTTCCCTTCAAAAACCGCAAAACTGCCCGCCTGGCGCCGGGCCTGGTTTTCTTGTTTTCAGGCACAGGTTGCACTTGATCCCCATCTCCGAAGCTGATAGAATGGCTGCAGAATCTGAACCTTGTGCATATTGGCAAAGAGCGCGTTCGATAGGGGCATCATCAGATGACGGTGACAAGTCGCCCTTGCATGCCCGGAGCAAACGAGCCAGTTCCTTTCCAGGCAATCCTCCGTGGTTCACCCAGACATACGGGGTTGATTCAAACTCATGGGTAGACCGGGTAAACACATAGAGACAGTGCAATCGACCCTGCTTCATCCGACCGAGAAACAGCGAAAGAGCAGTCTTTCACCAGGGCCTTTCGTCAAATGGGCCGGGGGAAAGGGCCAACTGCTGAGGCAGTATGAGTCCCTTTTCCCAAGCACATTCAAGAGCTATATTGAGCCCTTTGTGGGAGGAGGTGCTGTCTTTTTCCATCTGTTCAGGGCAGACAAGCTGAAGAAGAAGAACGTCACTCTGATTGATTCTAACGAGGAACTCGTCAACTGCTACACTGCTGTTAAGGACGATCCCGAGAAACTGATAAGGATGCTATGCGACTCCAAATACAAGAATGAAGAGAAGGCATACTATGAAATCAGGGGGGAGAGACCGCGAGAGCGGTTCAGAAGGGCTGCCAGGACTATCTACCTCAACAAGACGTGTTTCAACGGGCTATATCGAGTCAATCGCAAAGGACAATTCAATGTTCCCTTTGGCGCATACAAGAATCCTTTGATCTGTGACTCTGCCAATCTGAAGGCTGTAAGCGCAGCTCTGCAGAATGTTGAAATCGTGTGTGGTGATTTCGGAAATTGTTTGGAGTTCGCGAAAAAAGGGGACTTCATTTACTTCGACCCACCATATCAACCTTTGAGCAAGACCTCGAGCTTCACCAG
>SOJN01000029.1 GCA_004376575.1 candidate division TA06 bacterium
CAGGCAGGCCTCGTCTTTTCTTTGGAAAAGCCGGGCCTTTTTGGCTCGCAATGACAGTGCTTCCTTTACGTGTTGCGCAGAAAGTTGAGCGGGTTTAGAAGCTGACAGCTGTCGTATGGCGCACAGCTGGTTCAGGAGTGTTCACTGCAATTTCAGAACCTTCAGTGATTTGTATCCATCAGCGTTGACGAAATAGATTCCGGCTCTTAGATTTCTGCCAATCGTATTGCTCTCTGTTGTTTCGATCAGCCTTCCTGACAGGTCATATATTCGCAGTGTCGGGATCTGGTTTCCGGAACCCCCGGGCGTAGCGACATTGCAGTAGAGTGTAAATGGATTGGGATATGCCCTTAGTTCATGGTCCATACTCTGCAATGTGCGATTGTCTGACTCTTCAATACCGGTGGAAAAGTTCAGAAGACGCTCAAGTGTCATGGCCCAAGTATAATTCGGATTTGTTTCACCAGGGTGGCTGGCGATGCACACAAGGGTGCTGTGGTTTTCGGTCAGGAATGAATAGTTGATGTGGGTGACGGTGTCACTTAAGATAGGAATACCCATAAAAAAGATTGTCGTTGCACACGTATCAAATGAACATGTCCGCAGACAATCAAATGTTCCAAGGGGAATTGTGACTGTCCCATAGGCATCAAGGGACTGAAAGCCATGTTTCTCGACTGTAAGTAGGAAATCGGGCCCCGTCTCCAGAGAATAGAAAGAATAGTAGTGACGGCTATCTCCGTAACTCAAGGGCAGAGGAATGGTGTCCATTGGATCGTACTGGATGACGTAAGTTGATCCAGTAGACGCAAAGCCAAGACCACAGTAACCATAATCATCCGGATTAAGCTCCATATATTGATAGATCGTATCAATATCTTCAGTTGATTTATAAACCAAATTTGCGTTCGGGAATGTATCAGCAAATGGGGTTGTTCCCTTAGAAACGATCCGAAAATTGACGGTATCCGTACCCATTGGCTGAGAAGTGAAATTCCAGATGTGTGGGCCACCCTGAGAGCCGAGACCAACAGTTACATCGTATTTGATATTGACGCTCCATTGAGTGCCAACGTCGTGAGGTATCTCTGTCCAGTCAATAACAATCTGGGCAGAGAGGGGAGCGGCTGTGCACAGCCCGACGACCAATAAGCCTAACACTAACGGTTTCATCTTTCCTCCTTTTTTAATTGATTTTGACCTTTATGGTGCCTGAAAAGAAACTCCCGTTCTCTGGTGGCAGTGTATCCTTGCCAGTCCTCACATTCGGCACAAAAGAGCTTCGGCAGTGCCTGCGGTCGCGAGGGAGAGTACACCGGTGCCAGAGAGAGGTCAAGGACAAATCCTGGAGGGCCAAGGAAGTTCTGAGGGATGAGACTCTTTCAAAGGTTTGCCACTTGTCTCTCAAAACGAAATCGCCGTACCTCGGGACAGAGAGGTGCGCTAATTGGCCAAATCCCGAAGATCCAAAATACAACCAACGACCACAGATTACACAAGATTCCGAAACCCGAAATTCCGAAATTGAAACTACTGAAACCACCAGATTCTGAAGGCCGAAAATAGAAGATTGAAGAACGACCCCGGAGATTGCTTCGCGCCCTTCGGGTGCTCGCAATGACAGGGGGGGTAGATATCGGGACTGGTGATGAATTCGCTTACCTAGAGGCCGAAGATCAAAAATCTAAAAGGAATAGGTCCATGCCATCAGAGAGGGCGTAAGGCATATGTCGTTCTGAGCGAAGTGCTGAGCAGTTCGCTATGCTCAGCATAAATTCCGCCGAAGCACGGAGTCCCTTCGCTCCTCTCAGGACAAACTCCGGGTCTGCTTGTGCCAGATTGCTTCGCTACCGCTCGCAATGACAGAAAAGGGGCTGTCATTGCGAGAAGACCCTGAGTTCATCGAAGGGCGACGAAGCAATCTCCAGAGAGTGGACAACACGAAATTGGGGAATTGAAAACCTGAATGCGGATTCAGTAGCTGACGGCTGACAGCTGTTGTGCAGGGTACAGCGTATAGGGCTCATCATCTTGTTTTGAAGGTAAACTTGTAGGGTCCTGTGGGATTCTCAGCTTTGTCCTTGAAATTCTTGAAGCTTACTGTATTTATCCAGATAACATATTCTTTGTCTGGCTCCAATCTTACTGGCAGTATATTCGTTGTGTTGTTGTTGGTGTAATATGGCTCAGCTGTCATTTCTGGAAACTTGTCTTTATCTTCAAAACACCATGACCAGTTCCCATCCATCATGGGTTCACTAAAACTCACCGAGATTTCTGTTAGCAGTGGGTCAACATCTTGTGCCCCATTTTGGGGGTTTGTACTTATCACTCTTGGCGGCACATTGTCTCTTGCACGACACCCTGACAGCAGCAGTACCACAACTATTGCCAGTACAGACAAATCTCTCTTAAACATATCAATTCCCCCTTTGCACGTCCTGAATTGCGTTGTTCGATGCCCTGCTGATTTCTGAGGTGAGTACCAAAAGCTGACGACTGAAAACCCTCTTACATCCTTCGTCTAGTTTTTGGGATTTCTGGCGATTTTCGATTTTCGACTTTCGAATATCGGTCTCAGTTGACGGCTATCGTATAGCGTATATCTCATTTGTGGTTATTTGAGTTCAAAGCTCACCGTGACTTTTGCGTTAACACTGACCTGCCCAAGGGCGATGCTGCTTTCGGCTATTGAGGAGGCAACTCCATAATCCTGAACTACGTTTTGGGCCATCCAGCCCCCTGAGCGACCACCCCACCATGAATTGTACGGATACCACCATCCAGCCCGGTCTTCCCGAATCGTGTGAGGCTTCCCGACCTTTTGCCCGAGCTCCTTAGCCAAAGCATTTGCTTTCTCTCGAGCAGCCCTGATCGCGAGAGCACGCGCTTCATCTCTGTACTTGCGGAGCTCAGTCGTGCGGAACTGAATCCCATGGACATAGTTAGCGCCGGCTTCAAGCGTTTTGCTGAGGAGGCCTTCAAATTTGGATATGTCTTTCAGAGTAAACACGATTGTTTTGCGAACAAAGTAACCTATGAAGTTGCGTCTTTCATAATTATCGCGATATCTCGGTTCAATACTGATGTGGTCGGTCTGTACGTGTTTTTGCTCAATCTTGAACTCTTTGGCAAGTGCGAGGACCTTCCTAACTCGCTCGTCATTTTGATTTTTCGCCACGCCAAGATCTTTATTCCATGTCTCGACGCCAACAGTGAGGATGACCTCATCAGGAGCTACCTTGACTTCGGCGTCGCCAGTGACCGTGATGAGACGCGGTTCCTGTCGATCGTCAGCCCAGGCTGATAATGCGAACATCACAACAAGGAGAAAAGCAAGAATACTTCTACTCATGGATCTGCTCATGACTCAGACCTCCGTTTCAACTGCTGAAAATCGAAAACGAAATAGGGCCAGCCCGCCGTAGGCGGGATGAGAGATATTTCGTCCTGTTTAGTCTTTCTTAATGAGACCGAGTAGGAACGAAGGTCGAATTCTAGAAAGAGTTAATCCTGCTTAGTCTCTCTTACTGAGACGGAGTCGAAGCTTAGAGAGAATTAGTCCTGACGCGGCGCCGAAGGGAGCCGCAGGCGGAGGGAGGGGAACCGAAGGATCTGCTTGTGCCAGATTGCTTCGACTCGCTCCGCGAGTCTCGCAATGACACTGTTTCTTCTTTTGGCAGGTTAGCCGGCAGGAGTGCCCTCAGGCATTGGCAGCTGACGTTTTCGTACAGTGTATAGCTGCTTTACTTCATTTTCTTCTTCGCGGATTCCTTCAGTTTTTTGATCTGCTCGGCGAAGACAGGACCAGCCTTGGTTTTGCTCTCGAACTCTTCAGCCCACGTTGCCCATTCGTATGCTTCGGATGCCCGTCCTGATTCGAGTAGCAGATAACCATAACCCAGTGCAAGGGCAGTAACATTAGTGGCTACGCGATCGGTATGAGTGATCCGCACTGGACTGCGATCCCCGACACCGACAAACGATGCAGCAAAATCGTCTGGATTTATGCTCTCCAGGCTAATACGCAGCATAGTACTATCCTTAGGCACATCGATTTTCTCTGGGAAGCAAAGATAGAACGGTCCGGACAGTTTCATCCGGTCTCGGCTGTCAGGAGTGAAGTCTCGATCACCCACGGTAGCTGCTACGGCCAACGGTCGTGGGAACTTACCTGCCTTCTGCATGTCAAGCCAGCCTGCCACAATCTTCTTGGAAACCGTGACCATGCGTCCGCTGTTGGCTTTTGAAGGCCTGACTGAATCCAGTTCCTTGTCTGTAAACGGAAGTGGTACTGCATAGCGGTCTCTCACCATCCTCGCATACCACGGAATATTGAGAAGCGGGAGATTCACAATAGCCACGTCAGGTCGGATCTTTTCGAACTCCTGGAGTGCGACTGCAGGATAGGTGTCCATATCACCATTGGTCAGCAAAAGTGAGTTTTCTGGAAGTCCTTTCAGTACCCATCTGTTGTAGGCAAGAAGAGGTGGAGCAAGAAATCCTGTGGTAATGAACGAACGCAGCGCTTTCTTTTCCAAGGCGGGGTTCCCTCGTTGCATTGCTTCTATCCAGATTATTGTCCAGGCGTTACCGTCTGTTGAGTCGCATTCCACCGCCTTGAGTAAGTGACGCCAGGTCGTGTCTGCGTTGGTATTTTTCCAGCCGCCATACCTGGGACAATAAGCCTCCGCCAGAACCGTATGGGCAAAACTGTGACAGGGATCCATAGCGATCGCCTTCCGGGCAGTCTTCACAGCTTCATCAATCCGTTTCATGCGACGAAGCGTCTCTGCAAGATACGCGTGCACATCCGGGTTACGGGCATCCTCTTTCGCAGCACGTTCAAACAGAGGAAGTGCTTCTTTCAGTTGGTTTTGACGGTATAAGGCAATGCCCTCGTCAAAATCCGACTGGACAATACAGCTTGCCAGCAACAGGGTCACTATCGTAAGAACCGCGATGCCTGCCAGAGGCGGGCAAGAGAATATATTACGGCTAGCCATGTCATCCTCCTTTCCCGGGACCCGAAAATCGAAGATCGAAGATCGAAAATCGAACCACGAACCCCAAAGCCTGAAAATCGAACAAAAAACACGAAATTACGAAATTGAAAACATTGAAACCACAAGATTTCACGAGATTAACACAGATTCCAAACACATCCTCATGGTTGAACCCGAACCAGAAAAATAATCTTGTGATAATCTGTGCAAATCTGTGGTTCCAGATGGAAACTGACGGCTGAGAGGTATCGTATATCGTACACCGTATAGCGTACAGCTAAATCTGCAAACATCTCATCCGTGGTTTTTGTTCGCACGGGCGATCTCATTTCCTAATATCAAAAAGATCCAGAATGAAGGCGTACTCAAAGGCAATGTCTCTCAGGTAGTCATACCGGCCGGACCACCCGCCGTGTCCAGCACCGATCTTTGTCTTGAGGAGAAGGATGTTGCTGTCAGTTTTCAAGGCCCTCAACCTGGCGACCCACTTGGCTGCCTCCCAGTAGGAAACTCGCGTGTCATTCAGGCCAGCGGTAACCAGCGTGTTGGGATAGTCCTTTACTTCGACATTGTCATACGGAGAATAGGACTTCATGTAATCATAGTACATTTCATCATTGGGGTTACCCCACTCCTCATATTCAAGAACGGTGAGTGGTAGCGACGGATCGAGCATAGTATTGAGAAGATCCACAAAAGGAACATCACCGACAACACCCTTAAACAGGTCCGGCCGCATGTTTGTCACGGCGCCAATAAGCAATCCACCGGCACTACCACCAGAAATGACCAACCCGTCTTTCGATGTATACTCCTCGGCTATTAGATGCTCGGCGCAGGCAATGAAGTCAGTGAAGGTATTCATCTTGTTCAGCAGCTTGCCTTCTTCATACCAGTATCTTCCCATTTCACCACCACCCCTCACGTGGGCAATTGCATATATGAAACCTCGGTTCAGAAGGCTCAACCGATTCGAGGAGAAATAAGGCTCAGAGCTCGACCCATAAGAACCATAGCCAGTTAGAAGGAGCGGATTGCGTCCGTCTTTCAATATTCCCTTCTTGTAGACCAATGATATTGGGATCATAGTTCTGTCTTCAACCTCGGCGAATATTCTTTGTGATTCATAAAGGGACGCGTCGTAACCGCCAAGGACCTCATACTGTTTCTTCAGTTCACGGCTTCGGGTTTCCATGTCATAGTCAAAAATCGACCTTGGTGTGACCAATGATGTATAAGTGAAACGGAGCATGGTGGACTCGAACTCCGGGTTCTTCCCGCGCCAGAAAGTATAAACAGGTTCCGGAAAATCAACATAGTGGGTCTCACCGCTGGAGACGTTGATTATGCGGATCTTCTTCAGTCCATTTTCCCTCTCAAAGACCACCAGATGATCCTTGAAAACATCAATACCATCTATTTTGACTGAATCGCGGTGCGGTATGATTTCGCTCCAGTTCTTCCTGGATGGATCTGTTATTGGAGCCTCCATCAACCTGAAGTTCTTGGCCTGGTCATTTGTGAGGATGAAGAATCTGTCCCCAAGGTGTCTAACGTAGTATTCCATCTCATTTTGACGTGGATGGATGATCCTGAAGTCCTTTGTAGGCTCGTTGGCACTCAAGGTGCGGACTTCTGTGGTGGTATGGCTTCCCAGTTCCATCAATATGTACTTCTCACTTTTCGTTCTCGATACGTATAGGAACATAGCATCATCCATCTCCTCGTAGACGAGGAAGTCTTTGTCAGGGTCGGTGCCCAGTGTATGTCTGTAGAGCCTATAGGGACGACTTGCTTCATCCTCAACAGTATAGAAGATGGTCCGGTTGTCATTTGCCCACGCAAGAGTGTATCCGGTGTTCGGAATCTCTTCCTCGAAGAGCGCGTTCTTCTCCAAATCCTTTATGTAGAACGTGTATCTCTCTGAACCCACTGTATCGACCGAATACGCGAGGAATTTGTGATCAGGACTCACGTTGTACACACCAAGCTCCAGGTACTCGTGCCCGGTTGCAAGTTCGTTTTGGTCAAGCAGTATTTCTTCGTCAGCATCAAGAGTTCCCTTTTTTCGACAATAGATTGGGTACTGTTTGCCCTCTTCAGTGCGCGAATAGTAGTAGTAATTATCCAATTTGTAAGGCACAGAAAGGTCTGTTTCCTTGATTCTGCCCAGGAGTTCTTTGTACAGTTGTTGTTGAAACTTCTCGGTATGCTTCATCATGGCTTCAGTGTACTTGTTCTCATCCTCAAGATATTCGATCACTTCTGGGCTGGATCTTTCTCTCAACCAGAAATAGTCATCGATGCGAATGTCTCCGTGTAGGGTATCTGCCTTGGGGCTTATTCTTGCGACAGGAGGAGTTATGGTTTGCCTGTCTATTGTTGGGAAGGTTCTCACATGGGGGCGAGGACGGACACAACCCGAAATACACAGAAAAACAAGACTGAACGAAACGATAGGTGACAGCCGAGCGACAAATCGTGTATTATGCGTCATACGGAGGTTCCTTTCAGGGTTTGCTGTTGCCGTGGTTACCCTCGTCCTGCGTGCTGAGGGTCCTCTGATGGTCACGAAGTGGCTTGAATCCAATGAGCTTGATCTGCTTTTTCCTGACGTAATCTTGAATGGCCGGATCAGTTATGATCTTAAGTTCAGCCACGCGACCTTTCACATCCTTCTCATCCTCACCTTCAACTGCCAGGTGTAGAATGAATTCTGTTATGCCTCTCGGAAGCCAGTCCATACTGCTCAGGAATTTCTTCTTCTTTCTTCTGTTGCTGTAGGTTCCAAAGTCATATACGATCTTGTCCGTGGTTAGTATGCCAGCTTTTCTTATAGCTCGATCGTGTAGGATAGTCTGCCTTCTCACCGGAAGGTTGTATTTCTTGGCCAGCTTGATCACAATGCTGAATGTCTTTGGATCATGCATTTGAAAGAAGCCCTTATGGAAGCTCAGGCTGGTCGGGTCGATGCCTCGTGAAAGTACAGCTTGAATTTGAGCCTCCAGTTCTTTTTCGATGTCGCTCCCTTCAGCCTGCCAGAAGACCCACCATATAGAGGTGGAGAACGCACTGTCAGATTCGACGAGCGTTGGAATCTCTTTTGGGGGCAGAATTGGTTTCCACTTGGGCTCCATGTTGTCCCGGGCAAGGACAAGATGAATGCCAACATCGAGATCAGGGTGCTCGGATATATAATCATAAGCTTCTTCAACAGCCGAGCCCACAGGCATCAGCGCTACTGAAGTGACCATCCCTTGCTCAATCCCCCTTATGATCCCCAGGTTCGTCGCACGGTTCCTGCCGAAATCATCTGCTGTCAGGATGAGGGCTGTCTCAGCGCCAATTGGCTCCAGCACAGCCTTTGATTCAGGGGAAGGCCTGGCCATCTTGAACGGCGCAGTACAAGACGCAAGGCTCAGCGAAATGGCTATAAGTACAAATAGTTTCTTCGACATTTCAATAACATTCTATCCTTGGAGCGGCGATTTATCAATGCGCATTTTAAACATAGCGCGGGCTTCTTCAGGCTGAGAGCTGACAGCCTAAAATAGTGCGAGCCTGCCGGTTGGAGAGCCGACAGGCTCGAGTAAACAACTGTAGCTGAACTGGTTATCTCGCAAAGACGATTTTCTGTGCTAGACTGGCCTCACCACACGAGAGTCTGGAGATATACAACCCCGAGGAGAGCCTCTCAGGAGTCCATTCAGCACTGTACACTCCTTGTCCCAGCGTTTCGTCCACAAGAGTCGCCACTAATCTTCCGCTAAGGTCGAATATCTGAAGCTTAACCATTGATGCAGCAGGAATGGTGTACGATAAGCGTATTCCGTCCCTAAACGGGTTGGGTGTGGCACTGAGAAACATTCCGCGGAGGCTTGTACGCGTAACTACGCTTTCCTCAACTCTTGTAGCTCCAAGGTGTATGTCGATGCCGTTCACATCGCCGTTTTTGATCGTGACTGGTACAGGGTAACTGGTAGTTGGATCGTTAACGCGACTCGCTGTGATTATGTAAGTTCCGTTGGAAAGACCTGGAATGGCATAGCTTCCGTCTTCCTGTGTCGTGGCTGAGCTAACAGGCTCCTGCCCAAGAGTTGCGTTCTCGGAATACGCATAAACCAAGGCTCCTGGAGCTGGATCTACGCCGCAGTAGACTTTTCCCTTTATCATCTTGTTGTCGTGATATCTGTGTCCAAGACTGAAGTCGATGCCGTCTTCAGGAGGACTTACTGGTGTGGCTTCCTCCCACCTGTAGACATTGTCGTAAAACTCTCCTATGTATCCTCCAGCGTGCGCGAAGATAACATACTCCCCTGGAATCAGTTCACATATTTCGTAATGACCATACTGGTTGGTGAATGTGTATTTGGCGTAGGAAGTGTCAAGCATCATGGCCATGACGAGCGCGTCATTGATTCCGTATCCAGTCTCCTCATCAACGACCCTACCCCAGATGCAGAGGTTTTGTGGCCCACAGTCCAGAGTGAAGTCGATGTGGTCCGTGGTTTGCCCCGCTCGGACCTCAACACTATCCGCTTGTCCGGGGCGGGATTTGTTGTCGTACCATTCTCCATCACATTCCCGCGCGTGAGCGTGAACGAAATATATCCCCTGCTCGAGCTCGCAAATCTCATAGTAGCCATCCCAGCCGGTGAAACCCTGGGCAACAGGATCTCCGAAAGGATTTGTGTAGATCCTGACGAGCGCGTCATTGATAGGCTCGCCAGTCTCTTCGTTCGTGACCCTTCCTACTATGCAACCCGTGTGTTCACCACAATCCAGAGTGAAGTCGATGTGGTCCGTGGTCTGACCGGCTCGGACCTCAACACTATCCGCCTCTCTGGGACAGCACTTGTTTTCGTACCACTCTAGATCACATCCGTGTGCATGCGCGGAAACAAAATATACGCCTTGCTCAAGTTCGCAGATCTCATAGTAACCCTCTATCCCAGTGAAGGCATCGGCAACAGGGTCGCCGAACGGATCTGTGTAGACCCTCACAAATGCGTCGTTAATAGGCCCACCCGTCTCCTCGTCAGTCACCCGTCCGACTATGCAGCCTGTGCCAGGATGCTCACAGAGTAGACTGAAGTTTATGCCGTCTGTGATCTGGTTTCCATGGACTTCAATGGGATCAGCATTCTCCGGGCGCCTCCTATTGTTGTACCATTCTCCCTCGCATTCGTATGCATGGGCAAAGGCATAGTATATTCCTGGCTCAAGGCCACATATCTCATATACACCGTGCTCGTTCGTATAAGTATGTGCCACTGGCGCACCGCGAGGACTAGAGTATATCGCCACGTAAGCCTCATGGATTGGCTCTTCAGTCTCCTGATCTACCACGCGTCCCGTTATACAGCCTGTAGGGTGCTCGCATTCAAGAGCAAAATCAATATGGTCCGTGGTTTGTCCCGCTCGGACCTCAACAGTATCAGCATCTCCGGGGCAACACTGGTTATCCCACCATTCTCCCTCACAACCCTGTGCGTGAGCATGCACGAAGTATATGCCTTGCTCGAGTTCGCAGATCTCATAGTGACCGTACACATTAGTGAAAGCATCGGCAACAGGGTCGCCGAACGGATCTGTGTAGACCCTCACAAATGCGTCGTTGATCGGCTGACCAGTCCCTTCGTCCGTAACCCTCCCGGTTATGCAACCATAATCAGCCTCGCACGTCAGCCCAAAGTCAATATGGTAAACGGTTTCGCCGTCATGTACTTCAATAGGGTCTGCCTGTTCAGGATCGGGCGTATCCTCCCACCATTCAGAAGCGCAATTCTCACCACCGTAGACCCAGACGTAGTACAGGCCCTGTTCAAGTTCGTAGAGGGTATAGTTACCGAGGGAGTCCGTTACTGCCCACTCGATTACTGTACCGCCCGGTTCATCGTACGCGTGTACGTACTTACCCGCGAGAGGCTCCCATGTCGTCTCATCATAAACATCCCCAGTGATGCTGCCCCAGCCAAATGCTGAGCCGCACATAAATGAGGCTGAGCCCAATAATGCAACCAGTACGAACAGCAACCTTTTCATATTCACAATTCCTCCTTGCTGAATACTGCTCAAAAAACTCACATTCACGAGGACGCTAAGCACACCCCCTTTCGCCCCGAAAAACTGTAATCCGTCGAACCCCTTGTGTCAAGACATTTCTCAAGCCCCCCGCCGGACCTACCACCCGCATTCGAAATTCCCATCACCCTCCCCCTGCACCTTCGAAATTACGAAATTCCCTCATCTCCTCCCTCAACCTTCGAAATTGTGCAACATGCCGTCAGGCACGTGTTGCTGTAAGTACTTGGCAATCAATAGTTTGTAGTTGGTGATTTCGAAATTGCAAATTTGTCTGCTTGCCCCGTTTCTCATGAAGCGAGATACACGGGGCCTGCCTGCCCGGCTCGCCTTACGAGCGGGCGTTTCACGGTACCTCGTTCCGCGGGAGCTCCTGGCTTGGCTGCGTTTATTTCTAGCGTCTTCAGGCAGAAAATCTCATGGAAATCAAGAAAATGGTCTTGCTTAAAGGAGCAAAGTGGCCTATATTTTGTTGTAGTATTTGCTGCAGGCAATGACCTGCACGGGGCGGCGCTGACCCGGAGCAAAGCACTATCCTTTGGGGGGTAGAATGAAAAAGGTCCCTGGTGAGTTAGATACGGGGGAATCCAGGTGGCCGGAGCCGCTGGTGCTGCTTGTGGGATCCGCGCTGGTGTTTCTGCTGGTCGCCTGTCAGCTTGCTATCGCAGCCACTTTCACAGTGACAAACACTAACAGCATGGGTCCAGGGAGCCTGGAAGATGCCATTATTCGTGCAGATACTATGCCTGGACACGACATCATCCGGTTCAACATACCCGGGGTCGGCCCTCACATTATTAGGCCGTTGAGCCCACTGTCTCCGCTCGTGGACCCTTCCGGTGTGACGATCAACGGATTCACACAATCTGGAGCCTCTCCCGGAAGCAATCCTCCGAGCTCGGCAATCCTTAAGATTGAGCTCGACGGAAGAAACCTGGGGCCGGGTCACGGGCTTCCTGTTCCCGGCTTCTTTATATTGTCCTCGAACAATGTAATTCAGGGAATAGTCATAGACAGCTTTGAAAACGACGGGATTCGGATACAGGCTGTGCAGGACACTGCTTCATTCAACTACATTTTCTGCAACTTCATTGGGACGGACCGGACGGGATCCGTCGCCCGGGGTAACGGTTATGATCAGGAAATGCCTTCTGCGGGAATAAACATATTGGTGAGGCCAGGGTCTGGTGAGATGTACGCGACGAAGAATATCATAGATGCCAATCTCATATCAGGTAACCATTGTGATGGTATCAGGATCTCAGGTTTCCCTCCGGGTGATATATTTTCAAACAGAATTCTCAACAACTATATCGGTACTGACATCAGTGGAAACACAGATCTAGGAAACAAGTACAGTGGTGTGTACATCGGCGAAGGAGCACACAATAATGTGGTACGTGGAAATCTCATCTCAGGAAATGAGTTTGAGGGTGTGTGTATTGTGGGAAATGCAAGTCTCGGGGTTCTCAGCCGTCAAAACGTCATTGAGGAGAACATCATCGGCTTGAGTGCTGCCTTTGCGCCACTGCCGAACGGTCGAGATGGGGTGAGTATTGGCGTGGAGGGCGCAACCGGGGAAATCGGCTGGGCAATTGCCAACGAAATTGGACCTAACAACGTTATCGCCTATAACGGTCGTAACGGAGTCCTGGTCTGGGAGCACCCGAACAGTCCGTCAAATGCAGACCAGAATCGGATTTCGGAAAACTCAATCTACGACAATGTAGGTTTAGGTATAGATTTGGGGGACAACGGCGTGACATTCAACGACCTCAAGGATCCTGATTCTGGCCCGAATGAAGAACTCAACTTCCCGGAAATAACGAGTATCACCTATGATGCTGGACTGGCGACAATCACCGGCACAGTGGACATTGACGTGGCCCCCTCACGGGCTGTCATAGAAGTCTTCAGGGCTTCTCCTGATCCAGCCAACCATGGGGAAGGAGACCTCTTTCTTGATTCCGCCGAACCTGACACAGGGGGAAACTGGACTGTCGTGGTCGCTGGATTAAGCTCCAGCGATTTCGTTACCACTACTGTCACTGACCTAAAACTGAACACTTCTGAGTTCTCTCGAGTCGAAGCCGTGGTTGGAGTGGAAGAACAAGGTTCCAGGTTGAATGTTGAACGTTCAACGTTTGAGCTGCTTCAGAACGAACCGAATCCGTTTCACAGTCGAACGGTGATCAGCTATTCTCTGCCGGTGGCTGGTGGTGTCACTCTCAGGGTCTATGACATTGCGGGCAGGCTGGTGGATACCATCGTGGATGGGGAACAGAAGGCTGGGGTCCACCGAGTCGAATGGTCTCCGAAGCAAGCATCCAGCGCAATATACTTCTACCGCCTGGAGGCTCGAAACCACTTCGAAATGAAAAAGATGATTTTGCTCAGGTAGAACGAACTTCTCATAGCGCGTTATTCCATAAAGACTTACAAAAGAAAGATCAGTTCATGCCTGCACGCTTGGGCTGTCCTACGGCCGCTTGTTTGACGAGGCCGCGTTCCCCGGCGGCACCAACGTCAGTGTCACAAAAGAGGTTGACATGGAGCCTTTTCGAGGTAGACTAGCCTAAAGGCGGGTGCCTGCAAATGAATTTTCGGGCGTCGTACTTGGTAGCTCTTGAAACAAAAAGGGTGAGAAAAGAAGCGAGCGGTAGCGCACTACTGACGACCTGTTCTCCTGCAATAATAGTGAGCCTATGTGTCGTCATGGGTGCAGGGGCGGCGCACGGCACTCAGTCCTTTGAGCACAAGTCAGGTCATCGTGGATATTTCAGTGTGGTGAGCGTCGCTGGAGGTCTGCCAGCACACGTTCAAATACATCTCCTCAAGGCAGGATACGCCTACAAGAATGTGGGGGTCGGGACTTCGTTTTCTATGAGCAGAGTCTATCGCGAGCTTGGAGATGATATCGTAACGCTTCTGCCAGTCTACTTTTATGCTATCCCTTATTGGTCCGATCGAGCTGTGCCAGGCGGCATCGACCTTACATCAAAGGTCTTCTGTATCTATTTTGGTGGAAGTTACTGGAGCACAGATGCGAATGCGCTAATCTTCCCGCTCAGCCCCGGGGCGCATGGGGCCACCTTCTTGGACTTTGGAGTGAGCTTCACATATGGTCTTCTCGAGCTCGGTGCCGGTTGGCTCAACTGGACTACAAATAGAGTTCAAGCGGACGGGTACCTTGGATTTCCCTCTGCAGAAGAAATTGAGGACCATTTCTACCTTTCTGCTGGTCTGAATGCTGGGGGATGGTTTCCAATTGCACCCAGGCGAGCGGCTCGCGATTGATTTCACGCCCTATGGAATTTGCTTGAAAGTCTGTGATTTTTCGGAAAGAATAGCAGAACCCGTCACAAAAAAAACAAGGAGGAGAGGATGGAGGAGGAGAAGCAGGCCTCAAGAGATCCCAGTCGGAAATTGCTGCTCACTATTGTCATTCTTCTGGCGGTCATTGCCGTCGGAGTAATACTCATACTGGTTATTCCGAGGGGGAGGATCCCCGTCACTATTGAGTCATTCACTCCAGAAGGAAGGGTCCCGCAGACAACCAATTTCACAGTGGAATTCTCTCAGGAAATAGTCCCTGAGACCCTTATAAATGTTCCACTTGAAAAAGCGCCACTCGTATTCAACCCATCAATTCCAGGTGAATTCAAATGGATTGCACGCCATAAACTCCGTTTCTTCAGCGAAGCCTACCTTCTTCCTTCCTCCAATTATACGGCACATGTCCTGCCAGAAGTGATAGTCCGTGAAGGACAGTTTCTGAAAGGTAAGAGGAAGTTCAGATTCTATACGACTCGATTTCGAGTAGATTACGCCTCTGTGTCACTTGTGTTCGGTCCCGACATCAAGAAGCAGGTAATCCTGCAAGGTGAGGTTGCTTTCAACTATCCTGTGGACCCCAAGGACGTCAAAAAATACATGAGCCTCAGATACGGGAGGCACCCAACTATACCCTACGAGATTACCACTCAGGAGGCAGACAAAAAGATAAGATTCGAGACGGAACCAATGGCTCGGTGGGAGGAAGACCGTACTGTCGTTTTGAAGGTGGTCCAGTGGCTCAAGCCGATTAAGGGAAACCTGGGTCTGTCCGAGGACTATGTGAGAGACATCCGGGTGAAAGGGAAGGGGGAGTTAAAGGTTGAAGGACTTATTCCAGACCAGAAGGGAAGATTTGGCACGCTGAAGATAAAGTTCAGCGCACCTGTTGCCGCCGACGAAGCTGAACAGTATATCACAGTGGAACCTTCCATCGATGTCAAGATGGTTTCCGACTACAGGTACATCAAACTGCTGGGGAGCTTCGAGGCCGGCATAGGATATACAGTCACTGTCAAGCCGGGAATGATGGCTACGGATGGTTCCATACTGAAGAGGGAATTCTCTGATAGAGTCGCACTGAAGAATCTGGAGCCCAGGATGGAGTTTGTGGGAAAGGGGATCTATCTATCGCGCGAAGGGAATCTCAATGTGGGTCTTGAGACTGTCAACATGGATAGCGTAGAAGTCGAAGTAGTCAAGATCTACGCGAATAATCTCGTATATCTTCTTCACACTGGCACATTGAGGTACGACCGTGGCCGTCGGTACGGATACAATGTTAGGAACCTGGGTAAGATGGTCAGCAGGGAAAAGATTGCCATTGCTACTGTTCTGAACGAGGAAGTGATTACACCCATCAATTTGCAGAAGTACCTCGACGACGAACGCATCGGGATCTTCAGCGTCGGAGCATACAAACCAGGTGAACGGTGGAAATCATCTCATCGATGGGCGATGATTACTGATCTTGGCATAATGGCCAAAATGACAGAGGACCAACTTGTAGTATGGGTCAATTCTCTTTCTACTTTAAAACCTGTGCGTGGCGCCAAAGTCACTCTCATCAGCCGGAATAATCAAACCTTGCTTGAAGGATTTACCGATTCCAATGGACTAGCCAAGTTCTCCGCTACTCGAGAAGCCATCGGTGACTTTGATCCGTTCTTTATTGTGGCTTCTCATGAGAAGGATCTCTCCTTCATAGAATTGAGCAGGAATCGTCTTTCTTTTTCGGATTTCGAGGTGGGTGGAAACCCTTATCTGCTTGATGGATATACTGCCTTCCTCTACACAGACCGGGGCGTGTATCGTCCGGGTGAAAATGCTCACCTTGTCAGTATTGTCAGGGAACCTGAGATGATCGTGCCGGCTTCCTTCCCATTGAGGGTAGAGGTCTGGGGGCCACAGGACCAGATGCTCTATGAATTCAGGAAGGAAACAAACGAACAAGGCGGCTGTGAGTTCGAAGTTCATCTGCCTTCATACATACGGACTGGCCGGTACACCGCTAAGGCATTTCTTGGAAAAAAGAACGAAATCGGGCGGACATCTTTTGGTGTCGAAGAGTTCATGCCTGATCGGATAAAAGTGAAGATGGAAACAGACTCAGCCGCCTACTCAATCGGGCAAAGGGTGCCAGTGCGGGTGGAAGCTGTGAACCTCTTTGGTCCTCCTGCTGCGGGGCGGAGGAGTGAGGTAAAATACGTGATCGAGCAAATGTCATTCTCTGCTGCCGAATGGAAACATTTCACTTTCAGGGATGGGAACAAGAAGTTTGACAAACAGTCCAGGGATGCAGGCTCGGCTCGTCTCGACGAAAATGGAAGGCGCACTTTTTACATTAGCCTTCCCGAGGGTCTTAGCCCGCCCTCCGGTCTAAAGTGTATTCTCACTGCCACTGTCTTTGAACCTGGTGGCCGATCAGTTACCGCTCGGCACGGCTTCGATGTGCACGCCTACTCACACTATGCTGGATTGAGGCGATTGAAGGAGGGCTACCTTGAACTAGATGAACCCGTGGAACTGGAATTCATCATCCTCGACAAGAACAAGCAGGTTGCCCCTGGACGAGAGTGTGAAGTCTCTTTTTATCAGATTGTCTATCAGAACGTCCTGCGGAGGACCGGCCGTAGAGGATACCGGTATGTTTCCGAACGGCAGGAAAAACTCGTTGAGTCCTTCAGACTCACCTCTAAGAAACAGGCAGAGAGATTCACAGTGACCCCGGACGACTATGGCCGTTACCGAGCGGAAATAAGGGACAAAAACTCAAATAGCAGCAGTTCTATGACCTTCTATGTTTCTGGATGGGGGTACGCTCCGTGGGCCATGGAAAAACCAGAACGCCTGGAGCTTGACCTGGACAAACCCTCGTACCGTCCCGGCGAAACAGCCAAAGTTCAGATCAGGGCACCCTTCTCGGGGAAGCTGATTCTAACAGTGGAAAAGGAGAAGGTCGTTGATCACCGTATTCTGATGATGGAGGAGAACACAGCCACTCTGGAGATTCCGGTTTCTTCTGACTACAAACCAAATGTGTATCTATCTGCAAGTGTCATTCGCTCGACAAGTTCACTGGAACAGCACGCGCCGGTCAGAGCCTATGGTGCTGTCCCCCTCCTTGTGGACTGCGGCGATAACCGCCATACTCTGAACATCGACGTGCCGACAGAGGTCAGGCCTGAGCGACCTCTGAAGATTGATTTTACTGTAGAAGGAAAGAGAAAGAGTCACTACATTACGATTGCGGCGGTTGACGAGGGGATTCTTCAACTGACGAATTTCCAGACCCCGGACGCGTTCGACTTCTTCTTCAGTAAGAAACGGTTGGCCGTCGAGTCCTATGATCTCTATTCGGCCATTCTTCCAGAAGTGGAGAAAGCGACTACTCCGAAAAGTCCTTCTGGAGGTCTGGCAGAAGAAGAGAGGAGAAAGCGACTCATCCCCATAGCTGTGAAGAGAGTAAAGCCCGTGGCTCTCTGGTCGGGTCTTCTGAAAACAGACTCCAGGGGGCGTGGGTCGGTTAGCCTTGATGTTCCCCAGTTCAATGGGACCTTGAGAGTGATGGTCCTCTCATTTTCGGGAGAGCAATTCGGTTCTGCTCGGAAGAATGTAATAGTCCGTGAGCCCATCGTTCTCACACCAACGTACCCGAGATTCATTTCATCTGACGATGAGTTTCTGATTCCGGTGAGCGTCTTCAACGGTACAGGAAGAAAGGACCGATTCACTGTCACCCTCAATGTAGAGGGGCCGGTAGAAGAGCTGAAGGTTTCTTCTCAAACGCTGTCGCTCAAACCAGAAGAAGAAGGCCAGATCGTCTATTCTGTCAAAGCCTTGAGAGGCATGGGCAAGGTCACTTTCACTCTCACCGCTGAAGGAGGGCATGAAAAAGCGAAGGTAACTACCGAACTGCCGTTGCGTCCACCATCACCGCCTATCACTCTGACGGGAAGTGGTATGGTGAAAGCGGGGGAGAAGGGCAGTTTTGCTTTCCCGAGCAACTGGATCTCGGGGACGACTCAATTTGATCTCAGTCTATCGCCTTTCCCAATGCTCGAATTTGCCGGCGGCCTGCAGTATCTGCTTCGGTACCCCCACGGATGCGCGGAGCAGACCACTTCCAAGGTATTTCCCCTTTTATATTTCAATGACCTTGCCAGGTTAGTCGAACCGGAACTATTCGGCACGAAGGGTCCAGACTACTTCATCGGAGAGGGTATTCGAAAACTTGAGAACATGCAGTTGTCCGATGGATGGTTCACCTTCTGGCCTCGTGGGTGGACCAGATCAGCGTGGACATCGATCTATGTGGTTCACTTCCTAGTAGAGGCACGCAAGGCTGGTTACGAGGTCTCTGACAGAGTCTATGACAGGATGATCAGCGCTTTGGAGAGAAATGTGAGGACCCGAATCCGCGACAGGTGGGAGTTGGGGAGAAGGGCCTACGCCTGCTACGTGCTGGCGGCTGCTGGAAAGCCAAACAGAAGCGCCATGCTCTTTTTGAAGAACAATGAGCTACATAACATGGGTGATTACAGTCAGTATCATCTGGCAGGGGCATTTGCCCTTTCAGGTGACCTGAAAACTGCCTCAACGCTCTTGCCGTCCACTGTCGACCCAGGGGAGGTAAAGAGGGAATCAGGTAGGAACTTCAACTCCTCCACTCGAGCCGCAGCCATCATGCTTGATATTCTCGCGGAAGTGGACCCGGACAATCCAGCAGTCCTGCGTCTGGTCAAAACTTTGAGCGACAGAGCTTCAAAGCGTAACCGATGGTACACCACGCAAGAGAACGCCTTTGCTTTCCTCGCACTGGGCAAAATCTTTCGCAAACAAGAACCAGGGCATTACACGGGGAAAATCACTATCAGTGGAAATCCTTACGCGGATTTTGACTCCAGAGACCAGCGTTTCACAGCAAAAGACTGGGGAGGCAAGAGAGTATCTCTGCAGGTCAAAGGTTCTGGAAATTGTTACTACTACTGGAAAGCCTTCGGTATTTCTCAGGACCCGGACATTCCCGAGTACGATGAGGAACTCGAGGTTCGAAGAACCTACTTGACCAAGACCGGTCACCCAATCGAAGATATGGTCTTCAAGCAGGGCGACCTGATTGTTGGTCTAATTGCCTGTAAAGCCCTAACAGAGAACTTGGACCACGTGATAATAACTGACCTCCTGCCCGCTGGATTCGAGATTGAAAATCCGAGGCTTGAGTCCCGAGCGGGTATCGAGTGGATTGGCAGGAGGGACTATCGTTCTGATTACATGGACATGCGTGATGACCGTCTGCTTATTTCAGTCAGCCTACCCCGCCAGAGAGAACGGAAATTCTACTACGCCATAAGGGCGGTGACACGGGGAAAATTCATTCTGCCACCCATTGCGGCGGAAGCGATGTATGACCCGGCCAAATCCTCTGTGTCTGGAACAGGCAAAATCCAGGTGGTCGAATAGATGAACCGACTCAAGTTCTGGAAATCCAAGCCCTTGAGGATCTCCGCCTCGGTGATTGGTGGCTTCATTCTCCTCGTCGTTCTGGTTGATCTTCTGGGGAGAGTCTTTTTCCCTCTCCCTGAGAAACGTCTGTTCCCACCAACATCTGTCCTTGTCCTGGACAGGCACGAGAAACCCTTGAGGATATTCACGTCCACGGATGACATGTGGAGGATCTCCGCGCCTCTGTCAGAAGTTTCTCCACATCTCACGAACGCTGTCGTGACAGTTGAAGATAGGTGGTTCCGGTACCACTTCGGCGTCAACCCCTTTTCTCTTATCAGGGCTGCCATCACAAATATGAAAGCGGGAAAGATTGTCACAGGTGGTTCTACTCTCACGATGCAGATAGCAAGGTTGATGGAACCAAAACCTCGTACACTTAAGAGCAAAATGATTGAAGCGGTTCGTGCTGTCCAACTTGAAATGGCTTACAGCAAGAACGACATTCTGGAACTCTATTTCAATCTGGCACCGTACGGTGGTAACATTGTTGGCTCGGCGTCTGCTTCTTACTTCTATTTCAACAAGCACCAGAAAGACATTACCCTGGGGGAGGCTGCCTTTCTGGCTGCCGTTCCGAACTCGCCTACGGCCTACCGGCCGGACGCGAAACAGAGCAAAGCCAAGGAAGGGAGAGAGAAGGTTCTCAGGCGCTTGCTAAAAAGAGGGGCCATAACGCAACACCAGTTCCTGGAGGCCGTGTCCGAGCCTTTACCTGAGAAACGTTTCCCCATGCCGTTCATTGCGCCGCACCTCGCGCGCCATCTGAAACAGCGATACCCTTATGAGAACCGGCTCGTCTCAACCATAGATACCAGAATTCAGATTCTGACCAGGAATGTTCTCAAGAACTATCTGGGTCCGTTGAGAAAAAAAGGGATAACTCAGGGCGCTGTCGTTGTCATGGACACAAGGACGAGAGAAGTCCTGGCGCTTGTGGGCTCTCTCGATTTCTTTGACGAAGAAGCTGGGGGCCAGGTGAATGGCGCCTTGTCGCTGAGGTCTCCCGGCTCCGCCCTCAAGCCTTTCGTATACACACTGGCGATGGACGAAGGTCTGGTCTCGCCCCAGAGTATCCTGCTTGACGTTCCTGTGGATTACTCCGGCTTTCGCCCACTCAACTACGATGAACGATACCGCGGTGTGATTACTGTTGAAGAGGCGCTCACTCATTCCCTGAATGTTCCAGCAGTCAATCTCACTGCCCGCTTCAAGGAGGAAGGCCTCTATTCTTTCTTGAAAGAAGCAGGGATTACAACGCTCACAAGACCAAGGGAGTACTACGGCTTGTCCCTCATTCTGGGAGGATGCGAGGTGAAACTGCTGGAACTGACGACCCTGTACGCTGGGCTGGCAAACGGGGGGGAGTTCCTCACATACCGGCTGCTTCTCGACCAGCCCGCGCAAAGGTCGAGACGCCTCCTTGGAGAGGGTACGGCGTTCATCATCACCGATATGCTTACTAAAGTCACGCGGCCTGACTTCCCCAAGACGTGGGAGTCTTCAATCAATCTGCCCAAGGTGGCCTGGAAAACGGGAACATCATACGGACACAAGGATGCTTGGTCCATTGGTTATTCCCCCGATTTTACGGTCGGTGTCTGGGTAGGCAACTTCAATGGTGTGGGATCACCTGCGCTGGTCGGCGCTGAAGCGGCAGCCCCTATCCTTTTCCACCTGTTCAACGCTCTCGCCTCTTCTACGCCCAAGCGCTGGTTCGTCAAGCCCGATTGTGTGAAGGAACGAGAAGTCTGCGCTCTCAGCGGCATGGTCCCCTCGGCTCACTGCTCTGCTCTTAAGAGAGAATATTACGTGCCCGGGAAATCTCCCCATGTCGGTTGTACAATTCATCAGCCTTTCAACGTGGACAAGAAAACCGGAGCTCGTTTGTGTTCGCGCTGTCGCATAAATCGCAAGTATGAGACAGAGGTTTTTGAGATATGGCCCCCGAAGATAGCCACCTGGATGGAGAGGAATGGATTGCGCATTCGCAGGATTCCAGAGCACTACCCCATGTGTCCAGAGGTGATTGCAGGCGGACCACCAGTCATACACTCTCCATCTGCCAGGAGTGAATATCTCATACGTGAAAGTGTTGGCCTTGAGAACCAGAAGATACTTCTCGAGGCTTCTGTTTCCAACAGTGTCCGCAAGATTTACTGGTTTCTGGATTCCAAATTGGTCTTCCAGGGAGACCCCACAGAGAGGGTATTCATCACGCCATTTCCAGGAAAACACACGCTGACCTGTATGGATGAAGAGGGTCGCTCCACGGACATGGTCCTGAATATCCGATGATCAACTCCTGGAAATTCCGAGGAACCCCGCAGCAATAACCAGGTACGAGCTGTCATTCTGGGCATAATACTCACAGAGTGTTGCTATTTTTCTCGAGTTTTTAGGTAGCAGAACCATTTTAGATACGAGATTTTGTGTTGTTCTGTGAGTCCGCGATGGGCTCTGTAATGCTGTTTGAGCTGAGAATAGAAGTTCTCCAGTAGATTGGTAGTTGAAGCGATATTAGGGTCTTGAAGATAGTGAAACATGTTTGGCAGAGCGTTGTTGATCAGAGTCATGGCCCTCTTCAAGTCAGTATTGGCGACACTTGTCCTGGGCAGTTCTCTTATGAACTGTCTGTACTTCTGATACCACTGATTATGGACTTCCAGGAAGAGCGACTTGTCTTCGTGCGTCGTTATGTGCGTGGAATCGGGGACAGCCCCCTAACTCAGTTCGGTTCTTGCGATTTGAGTTCACTTGAGACCGAGGAAAGGAAACTGCCGGACTGTGCTCCGTGGAGTGGAGCATCCTCTTAAGTCGTTGTGTAGTAGAGCGCTGAATAGCCTCTGCTGCGGGACGAGACCCAGCCGGTGTGGCAATATTCACCAACTTCGGCCCGCGATTACGGAGTCAATTCGCTATCATCTTGGAAGATAGAAACTTACAGAAGTTGGGACGTTGATGACAGAGCGTGGGGAAAAGAATAGCAAGGACTTAATCAGGTGGCTGGCAATATGTTATTATATATTGTTATACATCAACACAGACAATGCTATTCAGTTTCCGTTCTTGCACATGTTGAAATCTAAGCGGACTGAGGGGCAATCTGACCCATACGGTTTTGCTTTGTGGCGATATTCCTCATAATAGCACATCTGCCCTGTCTGGGTATGCGAGATAAGTCTTTGTAAGGCTTACAATTATGGGTTCAGGTCTGAGGTTCTCAGGCCGGCATAAATCTTGCACCAGTGTCTTATTGGGAGTTACGCGCACAATGTCCAGAAAGAGGGTATGGTTATGAGTGTCTTGTTATCTAGGCTGAAGACTTTAGCTTTTTTTAGAAAGGAGGCGAAGACCAGCATGCGGCTAAGTACTGTTTTGTTGGCAGTTGTTGTTCTTATGCTCGCCGGAAGTGCTTTAGGCGGAGTTCCTTCAGAAGAGGCTCTTCAAGAACTTATTCAGAATCTGCCGCCCGGTACAT
>SOJN01000030.1 GCA_004376575.1 candidate division TA06 bacterium
ACAATCTTCTGCGGTTCCGAAATCTTCAGTTTTTCAATTTCGAATTTCGAAGGTGTGTGAAAGGGTTGTGTGGGTTTTGAATCTATTTTCGTAATTTCGAAGGTGTGGACTCTCTCTTCATCGCCACTCCCCGTTCAATCTCTCCTCTCACACCCCTCCCCGGTTCAATGTGGTTCAATATTGAACAATCTTCTGCGGTTCCGAAATCTTCAGTTTTTCAATTTCGAATTTCGAAGGTGCGGGGAGGCTGTGGGTGGAATTTCGTAATTTCGATCTCGGTGGGAGGGGCAGGGAAGGGTTTCAGGTTTACGTTCCTACAAGATACTGGAGTTTCATGAAGATGCGGCACTCAGTTTCCCTGGCATCAAGAAGACTCCCAGTCTTTTCAAAACTGTGGTTAGAGCCCAGGTAGAATACACTAAAAGGCGTCGGCTCGAAGGAAAGAAGTGGCGACAGTTCGATAGCTTTTGTATCTGAGGAATATTGGAGTCTGAGTCTCGATGTGAGATGCCGCGGAAAGGAGTAGATTATGTCATTCGAGAGGGTCATTGTGTCGTGGATCTTGTTCTGCATGGGTTCTTCCCAGAGCAGATATCTTGTATAGCTTAGCTTCAAGCCCAATTTGGACAGTGGACTGAAATCCAACCAAGAATTGAACAAGGACGAATACCCCAGTTCTGGAGGGAAGGTAGAGTAGTTGATCTGTCTTCCATATTTGTATAGTACGTTTGGTGAGAAGGGACCTAATGTTCGGTTGGACCAAAAGCCTTGTACGGTCCATATTCTGTCGAAGCGATAATCCTGAAATGTCTTGGTACTCCACGTTTGCTCGAAGGAGAAGTAATTCTGCCTTTTGAACATGAGCTCAAGCGAAGAGGTCAAACTGGATTCTCTGTTTTCGCCATCGTACCCCTGGATTTTCCGAAAACTCAGTCCAGGGTTGAGCTGCTCGATCATAAATCTGTAGGGCGCGAACTTCAGGTTTGCCCTCACGCCGTGATCCCTTAGATCATTAGAACTAATATAGCCATTGTCAGCCCTGAACTGGGGTGAATAGCCCGTAGACCACAGGTCAAAGTCCACATACCTCCCGCCTTTTCGAGATAGGCTGGCCATGAATGCTTTTCCTGAGAATTCCTCGCCATCAAATGCAGAAGTATGCTCACCAAAGGTGATCCACGGATATCCCTGAAAAAGAGTAGTATCGTCTGGCTCCTTGTTCCAGGATAATAACCCTTGAAAACCAAGATAGTAATTCTTCAAAAGTCTTATCATTCCATCTGCACCCAAGACTCGACTGAAGCTATTCTCAAGCTCGCGACTGGTGCCCAGAAGACCAATGGATGATTCTCCCGGCAGCTCATGCCTAACTCTCAGAATACTGGACAATGAGCGCCGGTCACTGCTTACTGGGAAGCTCTGTTGTGCAAGCGGTATAATCCAGGGCGTATGTTTATCCCAGGCCATGATGTAACCGATGTCGATTTTTCTCAGTCTCCCGCTCAGTTTGAAGGTAGCTGTTGGATCATTAATCGTCCTCGTGTAGATAGCCTGAATTGGAGTCTGAAATAGTTCCTTTCTCTCCAGGAAAAGAGGTCTTTTTTCAGGATAGTAGAAGGCAAAGGTTGTGTTCACATCAATCTGCGGTTGGTCCGACTCAATCTGCGAATAGTCGGGTCTGATAGCCCAATCGAATATGAAGTCAGAAGTTATCCAGTATTTCCCGCTCAATCCTATTCTGGAAGTAACACTCCGCTCTTCACCCGCTCCATTTTGAGTGCCGACCGTCAGGTAAGGCAGAAGGTCAAGTCTTCTGCTTGTCAAAAGTCTCTCGTTTATGTATAGATGCCCCAGATTGGCGAAGAGAAGATCATCCTCTGAACGGGACACCCAGGCGTGGAATTCCCAACGTTCTCTCGGTCTGATACGAAAGAAATCGGTTCTCCAGTGTTCACGAGAGTCTGATGGGAAGCGCAGGCTCTTGAATGGAATTGCAATTTCAACTGTCCATCTGTCATCAAGAATTCTTGAGACCGCATCCCACTCCAAGTCCACCGTGAAATCAAATATTTCTGCGAGCTCATCCAGATGCCAATCTGCCTGGATGCTGCGAGGATTGACTGCAAAGACGAAGCCCCTCTTCGAGGTGTCATATGTATCTAATATGATCCATATCCAATCGTCTTTGTCATCAAACCCATCTCTCTTTACTGCTGTTGCGCGGATCTTCGAGATGTCTTTCTCGTGACATATAAATCCAACGTACAAATTGTTGTCATCATATCCGAGGAGCACTTCGGTCTCCACCTCTGGTTTTGTCCCTTTTTTGGGCTCCGACTCGGTGAAGCCGCCAATCCTTGCTGCGTTCTCCCAGCACTTCTCCTGTAGGAATCCGTCTGTTTTGGGTGAACTCTCAAATCTTGGCACAGTGACTTCTGGGTGGCTATCGAGAGGCTGTGCCGTGGTGAGGGGGGAGTTTACAAGGATTGTTAGAAGTAGAGAGAGCGTGAAGGCCCAGGGCTTAAGGGAAAGCTCAATCCTTCTTCTCAACTTTTTGCCTTTCGAACTGTTCCCTATAGAGCTTTCTATAGAGCGGCAACGTCTCATATAATTCTTCATGCTTTCCACCCCCCATTATTTTGCCTTTGTCAATTACGAATATCTTGTCTGCATTCAGAATTGTGGACAACCTGTGAGCAATGACGAATGTGGTCCTGTCCTTCATGAGCTTGTCCAGAGCCGCCTGGATAAGTCTTTCCGACTCTGAATCGACCTCTGATGTAGCTTCATCAAGGATTAGGATTCTTGGATTCTTGAGCATGGCTCTTGCAATTGCAATTCTCTGCCGCTCACCTCCAGAGAGCTTGACTCCTCTTTCACCGACCTCTGTATCATAGTTGGCGGGCAACTTCGCAATGAAATCGTATGCATTAGCAGCCTTAGCCGCGGCCGTTATCTCTTCGTCGGACGCATCAGTCCTTCCGTACTGGATGTTCTTTTTTATGCTTCCGGCGAAGATGAAAGTGTCCTGGGGCACGATGCCAATGTGGCTTCGCAGGTCTCTGAGTTCAACTTTTTTGATGTTTGTTCCATCAATGTATATCTCTCCTTCCTTCGGTTCGTAGAATCTTGGAATCAGATTGACCAGGGAGGTTTTGCCCGCGCCGGAGCGGCCAATCAACGCCACTTTTTCACCGGGTTCCACCTTTAAAGAAACCTGCTTGAGCACAGGTTCATTGCCGTCATACGAAAAAGTGATATTCTGAAACGAGACACTGCCTGCCACCTCAGTTAGCTTTGAAGGTGTCGCAAAGCTGACCTCTTCCCGTGGAAGATCAAAAAGCTCGAATACGCGCCTTAGCGATGCAAGAGAAGTCTGGATATTGGTATTGAGTCCCATGAGCCCCCTGACCGGACCATATAGATATCCCAGAAATGCATTGAAAGCGATAAGTGTTCCCAAGCTCAGAGCTCCTGTGATGACTTCCCGGCCTCCATACCATAAGACGATCAGTGGTCCTATTCCTCCGAGAAAAGCTGTTGCGGCAGCGGACGCTGACCCAAGGACTGTATATTGAATGTTGGAACGCAGTGAAGCTTTCAATCTCCTGAGCAAGCTGATCGCCTGGGTCTTCTCCGCACCAAAAGACTTTACAACGGAGATGCCAGAAAGGCTTTCGCCAAGGACATCGTAGACCCGGGCAATATTTTCTTGCATCTCACCTGATTTCCTTCTCAGTCTTCCTGAAAAGAAGAGTATAGAGTATATGAAGCATGGCAATACCGCGAGAGAAACCAGTGCCAGCTTCCAGTGCAGGAAGAAGAGGATCCCGACCCCGACACAAAAGGTCAGGGTATTCCTTATGAAACCGAGAAGCGTATCGGCCAACAAACCCTGCAGGTTTGATGCGTCGTTTCCAATCCGGGATATCAAATAGCCAACCTTCATATCGTCGTGAAAAGAGAGACTGAGATGTTCTATGTGTTCAAACAGTCTCAGCTGAACGCGCAACAACACATGTTCTCTGAAGATGGCCAGTAGTATTCCACTGAAGAAGCCTGAAGTCAGCCTGACTAACATGAAAATGCTCAACCCTATGATTATCCAGGTCAGCAACCGGAGATTTCCCTGGGGGAACACGTAGTCTATAACGTAGCGTGTAAGTAGAGGCAGAGGTAGTTGTAGTAACACAGTAATCAGCATGAGACCACCAGCTAATAAGCCATACTTCCACCACGGCCGCAGGTATGGCAAAAATCTGCGAAGTTGTCTCAGATTCTCGTTATTTCCCCACCCGTTCATCAAGTCTCCAAAAGTCCTTATCTTGCTGGATACTTCGTGCCCGTCATTCGAAAACCATATCTTCCACAAAGTCAAAGGCTTTGGGGTTGCGTTCCATTATTTCTGCATATAGAACTAAGCTGTCGTGCAGATTGGCCCTTTCTACGGAGCAGTTGTCCTTTTTTCTCCCAAAATCAAGATCTCTACTCCTTCTTGCCTGAGCCAAACAGAGGCTGCACAGGCGGACGGCCCAGCAGCTTGTACAATCCTGGGTGCTTCCACGGATATATTGTTCAAGCAGAGACCTCACTTTCGGATGTTCTATTCCCGTATCCACGTGACCAATGCAGAACGCCTGTCCAACTTTCTCACACGGATAGAACCTACCTGCTACATCCACGAATAAGCGTCTGACTCCAGGGACACAGATGCCGTTAGGTGGGCAGTGTGCACCCATCGGATTCAGTGCTCGTCGATGAATCCTAACTAGGGGCCGTTCAAAAAGCCCCTTCAAAAACTGATGGGCAGGCCCACTGTTTGAACCAACTGTCACCTCAAGATACTCTTTTCTAAGAGCTCCCAGATGCTCGCTCAACCGCGATCGCCTCACCCGGTCATGAAGCATTCTGAAAAAATCGGTATCGTAGGTGTCCACAAAATTGATGTTCAAGTTGTTCTTGGCAACCAAATCATCGGAAGAGAAGAAACGATAGGTTTCCAGCAATTCACATGGTGGCGCAAGAGTGGCCGCAAAGGAGACTCTGCTTTCATAGTAATCTCTGTCCATCTTTCTGATTCTCTCGAGGTTCTTGTGCACTAAGTGGAATGTGCCCCCGCCGTTCCCAAAAACCCTATATCTGTCATGTATTTCAAATGGACCATCAATGCTCACCTGCAGTATCACGTCGTTTTCTATGAGAAAGCCTGATGTTTCATCGCTAAGGGTCGTTCCATTGGTATCAAGGTGAAATACGATGGGAGGCCAATTGGCGAATCCTCTTGCATATTCAACGCTTCTTTTGACAAGATCAAAGTTGAGCAAAGGCTCTCCTCCGAAGAAAGACATGTACACTTTTTCTGAGGACTGCGTATGAGAGTAGAAGTAGTCAATCGCTTTCTTTGCAGTCTCCCAGGACATATCTTCTGTTGAATGGTGTCTTTCGTAATAGTAGGCCCCGGAATATGTACAGTACTTGCACCTCAGATTGCACCTTTCGGTGGCGTTCAATGTGAGATCGCTCAGTCCACCTTGCAGAGATTCATAGAAATGGTGTTCACACATTGGATATTTCATCACGGTCGGCCTGTTGGAGGAGAACACACCCTGCGATTTGCAGGATTCTTGGATATGGGTCAAGCATTGTTGTATCGATTTCGCGTCATACTTCTTTGCCCATTTACTAGCGATCGCAGAGAATGGGATAGTACCGTAGCCGTCGATCACATCGTGCAATATCTCGTTGGTTCTGACTATGTTGTTTGTGTTAACATCGTAAACATAATGGTTTGCAGCGGTTTTGAACTTATGGATTAGAGGATGCTGTTTCGTGCGAATTCTTCTCTCGTTCTGAATTGTGGGCCGACAGGGTCTATCTTGTGCTGTGTCTCCGCAAAAGTGACTACTGCAATCCCATCCGATCCATTAAGGAAGGTGGTACCCCCTTCCCTTGATGAATCGGGTTCACAAGCCGCCAATGGTCCTTAGAAGAAGGGGTTGAGCGGACTTGTGGGACTCAGTGTTGAGTTAAAGGAAAGATCGGCCGAGGCTCCGCCCGAAGCTATGCCTGCCCCTTTCATAGTTCTTACCCAATCCTTCTCGCAACTACATGAACAGGCGCACCCGCAACTGCAAGAGGGCTCGTTGTCATCAGTTCCTCCTGCCGATGACCACGACATTATCTCAAACATACTCATTCACCTCCTTTCCTTCGGGCAGGTACTTATAGTTTCACGCCCAAGACTCTCCTCTTTCTGTCTTGGGCAAGAATCGTGCCCGTCCCGTGTCCGTGAAAATAGACGCACTTCAGGCTCGAATTAAGTGACAGTGTTACTGGGACTTATGGCCTCGGGGAATCGCGCCCTGGCCTACCAGTGATGCTCTTACACTTCATCTGCAGCCATTTTCAGGACGCCATTGGGGGGCATTCTATCCCACCGCGCCCATCTCTTCGACTTGATATTTCTGCTAAACCTATGAGGCATGTCAGATTAGTTGCTGTAAACATCGTTTACAGTGGCTATGTAGCCATCTACACACTCTGTATACTGATTTTGAGGATGCGCTTGGAAATTTCGTAATTTCGAAGGTGTGGACTCTCTCTTCATCGCCACTCCCCGTTCAATCTCTCCTCTCACACCCCTCCCCGGTTCAATGTGGTTCAATATTGAACAATCTTCTGCGGTTCCGAAATCTTCAGTTTTTCAATTTCGAATTTCGAAGGTGCGGGGGGTTGCGGGAGGAATTTCGCAATTTCGATCTCGGTGGGAGGTGTTTGGTGGTTGGCTAAGGGAGTAGCCAGCGCGTCAGTTCCGAGACCACGCCTGTGAGGCTGGATTGGATCTCGCGCGCAACCCTGCGATATGCTTCCAATTGTAAGCCAATGGGGTCTTCTACCTCCCGCTCATACTTGGGAAGCCCTTCCTTGCCGTACCCCTTGAGAAGGTCGGTTTTCTCCCATGCGTCCGGGACCATATCTGCAACCCTATCTCTTTGACTCTGCTCCATGCAGAGAATGAGGTCAGCACCCGTTATGATCTCTGGGCTGAGTTCTTTGCACACCAGACCTGTGATGTTCGCACCCAGCTCATTCGCAGCATCGATGGCGAACTTAGTCGGTTTGCCCCCCGCCAAAGCTGCAGTTCCTGCCGACGCAACCATAAATTTCTTGCTCAGGTCCGGCGGAATCATTTTCCTGAGGAGTCCTTCAGCTATTGGGCTCCTGCACGCATTTCCCGTACAGACAAGAA
Source organism: candidate division TA06 bacterium (assembly GCA_004376575.1). NCBI lineage: Bacteria > candidate division TA06 bacterium. Next base: position 7,250 of record SOJN01000030.1, read on the forward strand.
GGATTTTGAAGAACACATTCTCGCAAAGCCGGACTTTCCTGCGCATAATCCTGCCCAGAAGTAGCGGGGAAATGGCGCCCTTCCGTTCAACCGCTGGGGGAAATCTGGAAAGGTTGAGGACGGTTGAGGAAGGCGCGAACCCACAGAACCCGGGAAGGACGTAGTCAATTCTCTCACCCATCTTCGATGATACATCACTCCCTGACCTCAAGGGTTCCTCTCCCGACACGTTGGCTGAGGTTGTGGCAAGTGGGGAGCCAAAGCCCCTGATTAGCGCTCGGGCAATCTCATTACTGCAGACTCTTATCCCCACGGTCGAGTCTGGTCCCATGAGATATGGTGGAACCCTACCTGAAGCCTTGAAGACAAGTGTGAGGGGGCCCGGCCAGAAGGTTTCGATCAGTCTCTGTGCTGCCTTCGGGATGGTTTTCACGAAGCGGTGCAGCTCTTCTGAGTCGGGAAGAAGAAGCGTGAGAGGTTTGTCACTCTCCCTTTCCTTCACGTTGAATACTTTCTTGATGGCCGACTCGTTCTGGAAATCTGCACCTATGCCGTAGACCGTATCAGTGGGGAAGGCCACGATCCTACCACTCTTGAGAGCGGATATGGCTTTTTCAATCAGTTTTTTCAGTTTGTCTTCCAAGCAGCTCCTATCTGAACATGGGGCTAGCTACAAAGAAGGCTGCAAAAAGAACAGCCAGGACATACATTATTGGATGAACTTCCTTCCCCTTTCCACTTACAAGCTTGATGACCGCGTATGAGAGGAAGCCGACGGCGATTCCGTTGGTGATACTGAAGGTCAAAGGCATGACTATGATTGTAAGAAAAGCTGGGACTGCCTCACTGAAGTCTGTGAAATCTATTCGATAGATGGAGCCCATCATGAGAATACCCACCATTATCAATGCGGGTGCGACGGCAGCACTGGGAATCAGTCCGACCAAGGGGACAACGAGAATGGCCAGTAGAAAGCAGACTCCTGTCACAACCGATGCAAGACCTGTTCTTCCTCCTTCTTCGACTCCTGCGGCACTCTCTATGTAGGAAGTCACGGTGCTGGTACCTACTGCGGCTCCGAAAATCGTACCCAGAGCATCTGCCAGAAGAGCACGCCCAACTCTGGGGATTCTCCCTTTTTCATCCAGGATTCCTGCTCTGTGGGACAGGCCCACAAGAGTTCCCGCGGTATCGAAAAAGTCCACAAAGAAGAACGTGAATATGATGGCAAGATATTCGACTCTGAATGCGTTGAGTATGTCCATTTTGAAGAATGTGGGACTCAAAGTAATCCTGGCAAGTGCCTGTTTTTCAGCGGGCTTGAAGAACGGTATGAAACTGAGTAGGGTGCAAAAAACTATGCTTATGAGTATGGCACCCTTCACCCTTTTGACCATCAGCGCAGCCATCAGAATGAGTCCAATCGCGGCGAGAAGAACTTTCGGATAGATGTTAGCTGTCGCCACGTGAGCCATGGTGAGGAGTGTCGCCGGGTCAGCCGTTATGAGCCCAGCTTCCTGAAGTCCCATGAATGCGAGAAACAGACCTATCCCCGCGCCAACTCCTGCCTTGAGAGGAAGTGGGATGCTATTGATCACGGTTTCCCTGAGCTTGGAGATAGTAAGCAGAACGAAAAGTACTCCCTCAATGAATACTATGCCCAGTGCGTGCTCCCACGGAACGCCCATGGCTCCACAGACAGTAAAGGAGAAGAATGCGTTTATCCCCATGCCGGGAGCGAGCGCAAATGGATAGTTGGCCGTGAAGGCCATAACCAGTGTAGCAAAGCCCGCTGCAAGACATGTTGCCACAGTTACTGAAGCAACGTCCATTCCCGCGCCGGCTTCCAGTATTTTGGGGTTAGCGGCAATAACGTAGGCCATCGTGGCAAAAGTGGTGAGGCCCGCAAGCATTTCAGTCCGGACATTCGTTCCCCGTTCTTTCAAACGGAAGAAGTCACGGTGCATCAAACCCCTCCTTGCTTTTGGAGAGTTGGATCTTGCATGGACCTATCTCTTTCTTGGTTTTTTCTTTGCTTTAGCACCCCTGACATTCCCGAGTGCGAGTATTTGTTTCGCGAATATGGCAGCATTTCTAGCTCCGCTCTTTCCCAATCCCATTGTGGCAACGGGCACCCCTTTCGGCATCTGAACCATGGAGAGGAGCGAATCCACGCCATGAAAAGGCGAACTGGGAATAGGCACTCCAACCACCGGCAAGTCTGTGTGCGATGCAATGAAGCCGGGGAGGTGAGCCGCATATCCAGCCCCGGCAATAATCACCTTTATGCCGCGCTTCTTGGCGCCCGACGCATACCTTCGGGTCTTGGCAGGATTCCTGTGCGCAGAACTTACAATCGTTTCAAACGGAATCTTGAACTCCTCGAGCGCCTTTTCGCACTCTCGCATCACTTCGGCGTCACTTTTGCTTCCCATAATGATGCCAACAACAGGCTTGCTCATTCATCCTCCTTTAGCGTGCCAGTCCCTTCGCAGCGATGTCCCTGCGATAGTACATTGCCTCAAAGCTTATTCTGTCAACTCCCTCGTAAGCTCTTTCGACAGCTCCCTCCAGGCTGTCTCCGAGACCGGTCACTCCCAAGACTCTCCCACCGCTCGTCACATATTTTCTATCAGAAAGGGCTGTACCTGCATGAAAGACAACCACGTTTTTCAGGGCAGACGCCTCATTCAAACCGCCGATGGTTTTTCCCTTCTGGTACCTTGACGGATACCCTCCAGAAGCGAGCACCACGCAGACTGCATGCTGATTCGTCCATTCTATTCGAGTAGCTTTCAGGTCCTGTGCCAGAGTCTTTTCCATAATCTCGAAAAGATCTGTTTCCATGAGAGCAAAAAGGGGCTGAGTTTCGGGGTCACCAAACCGGCAGTTGAACTCAAGGACTTTCGGGCCCTCCTCAGTGATTATCAGGCCTGCATAGAGCACACCCACATATGGGCAGCCCTGTCCATCCATCTCCCTCACAGTTAGTTTGAGTATCCTCTCTTCGATGTCTGTGAGCATGTTCTTGTCCACGACCGGTGCGGGAGCATAGGCACCCATTCCACCGGTGTTCGGGCCCTTATCTCCGTCGTAGATCTGCTTGTGGTCCTGGGTAGATATCATAGTCAGCACGGACTTTCCGTCGCTGAAAGCAAGCACCGAGGCTTCTTCACCCTGGAGGTATTCCTCAACCACAATCCGTTTCCCGGCAACGCCGAATAAGCCCTTGACGAGCATATCCTGTGCAGCCCGGAGGGCCTCATTAACGTTCTTTGCTACAATAGCCCCCTTTCCAGCTGCGAGCCCGTCAGCTTTAATCACAATGGGAGCCCCCTTTTCCTTTATGTAGGATATCGCAGGGTCAATCGTCTCGAAGATCTCAAATTCGGCAGTTGGTATGCCAGCATAGACCATGAGATTCTTCGCGAAGACCTTGCTTCCTTCTATCTGGGAAGCTTTTGCTGAGGGGCCGAATATCTGGAGTCCTTTCTGGTGGAACCTGTCAACGATGCCAAGGGTGAGAGGGGCCTCGGGGCCTACAACGGTCAGGTCTATCCTGTTCTCAAGGGCGAACTGGATAAGCTGGTCAATGTCCTCTGCAGAGATGTCCACACACGTCGCGATCTGAGCAATCCCGGCGTTTCCGGGTGCGGCATATATCTGCTTTACTCTTGCGCTCTTAGCGAGTTTCCAAACGAGCGCGTGCTCTCTGCCACCTCCGCCTATGACCAGTATCTTCAACCTCGACCCCACAGACCGCGAAAGAGAGGATTTCTGATCAGGACATCACGAAAATAACACATAGGTTGGTAGTATTCAACACTGTTTTTCCAGACTGGAACGATTATGTGTCAGTTATTTGCAAAATAGGTATATTACCCTATTGCCTTGTCAAAGGGAAAAAGGCAAAGTATGTGTCGAGGAGGCTTCGTGTTTTTCACACCTTAAATGCTGACTTTGCCTTAAAGACGCGCCCGACAGCAGAAGCCTCCTCTCCTTTCTTTGCTACACTAAATAACGATCTCCTCTGACAAGCTCTGCATAGATGCAGGGTTCTTTTTTTTGGCTCTTCTCCGATTTGGTTGGCGGTAGTGCTTGGCAATGGGGTGCTATGTCCTTGTTTGCCATTGGGATTGGTCTACCGCACTCTTTTCTGCATCTGTTCTAATGTTGCGTCTGACCTTTCTCTTCCTCCATGTGATACCTGCGCCGTTTTCCTGGAAATGGGCGTTAACCTAGCGCGCCGCAAGCGGCGCTACTCCATACATTCAGGAATAGCCGCCTGCCCGGGGCGTTTCACGGCCCCCGTTTCTCGTGAAGCGAGATACACGGGGCCTGCCCGGGCCGTTTCACGAGCGTCCGTTTCATGGCCTCCTGAGGGAGCTCGAAGGGCAAAAGGCAAATTGGGGAACCCGTCGGTGAGTCCAAGAGCTGGCGATGAGTCAACCAGACCCAGCTGTCGGGGTTGCGTGTGGGGAGCCAGGTGTTTTTGAGCTTTTGGGTGCCACTCTTCTATGCTATGGTGGGTGAAGACTGGAAGATAGGAGGAAACCATGCTCAAAGAAATCAGTGTGAGCACCAAATCCAGGACATCCCTTGTCGATATAACGGCAGATGTAAGGAAGGTAGTTCAGGAAAGCAAGGTGAAGAGTGGGGCGTGTTTCATATATGTTCCGCATACGACCGGCGCGGTGACCATAAACGAGAACGCGGATCCCAGTGTGAAGACTGACATCCTGAAGGAGCTCAACAAAGTCATTCCGTTCGATGACAACTACAGCCACCTGGAAGGAAACGCAGCGGCACATATCAAGTCGTCGGTGATAGGAGTTTCCGAGACAGTCTTTATTGAAGGGAATCAGCTCAGGCTTGGGACCTGGCAGGGAATCTGCTTCTGCGAGTTCGATGGTCCCAGGAGGAGAGAGGTGCTGGTTAAGATAGTTGCAGACGACTCTGACAAGTAACAATCCATTTCTCTTCTTCCTTATTGGCTCTCGGTGTAAGGAATACTCAAGCACTTTTTGATTGCCCGATCTGATGGACCGTGGTATTCTGTGGCTCGAGGGCACACGAATGGACAGTTGGTCCAAAAATGAACTGAGAGTGAGGGTTCTCTATTCAGTGGGTGCTGTGGGGACCCAGATTTTCATCTCCACAGGTGAATCCTTCATTCTTGTGGACGCTGGTGATGGAGTTCTGAGGGACTTGCTCTCCATAGGCTTTAAGCCGGAGCAGCTGGATGCCATACTCATAACTCACGGTCATTATGACCATGTCGGCGGACTGCACACACTCCTCGGCTACTTCAAGATGAAGAAGAGAAATCGCTCACTTCCTGTGTTCCTGCCACGCGGATGCTTACAGGCAAGCACGCTTCTCAAGAACTTCTCCAATCTCTACTCAGGATTCATGCCCTATGTTGTGGAGGCCAAGGAGTTGGACGACCGTGATTGTTTCACTGCGGGGTCGTTTCGGGCATGGTGTAACTATGTTGTTCACTGCACGATCGAGCCTGATGGGAAGGCCGTCCCTATGCCTGCTGCTGGGTATCGGATAGACGACGGAAAGACAATCGTCGCGGTGACCGGGGATTGTGGTGATTCTGAGTCCGTGCGTGATCTTGTTAAGGATGCTGATCTTGCTCTAGTTGAAGCCAACCTCAAATCATACACATCCGAACTCGAGAGAAAAGTTCACCTCACTGAAGCTCTGGCAGAGGAAATCGGCAGCCTTGCCCGGGAACATATCCTCATCCACAAGCGCCCCTAATTCATCAGATGACGAGAATAACTCCCTACCCCTCGACCTCGCCCTTCGCGAAACTCCCTTCGGGTTCCTTCCTTCTTCGCTTTTCCAAGCTTCGTGGAACTTCGCGACGGGCTACGCGCAGGAGGCCGTGAAACGGCCCGGCCCTGAAGCGGTAGGTTCATCATGGTGGGCAAGATATTCAAAGGGCTTACTGCAGTTCATAAGAAAGGGAAGACTGTCGGAGGATAGAATTGGGTGAAGTGGTCGTATGTGATATGGATGGAACCATAACCAGAAAGGATGTCTCGGTCCTCCTCCTGGAAAAGTTTGCTTCTGGCAAGTGGAGGCAAATGGAAGAATTCTACCACACAGGACAGTGGAGTCTGAAGCAGACCGCACTGGAGGAGTTCAAACTGCTGAAGCAGCCCAGAGGGGTCATGGAGTCTTATGTGAGAGAGGCTGTTGAATTGGATCCTCATTTTCCAACGTTCGTGGGCCTATGCAAGAAGAAAGGCATAGGAGTGGTCATCGCAAGCGAAGGGCTCGACTTCTATGTCGAAACCGTACTCGAAATAATGGGGTTGAGGGGTCTGAAATACTACTCAGATCTGGCTGCCTTCCAGGAGCATGTTCTTGAAGACGTCTTTTTCCCTCACTGGAATCCTGAGTGCGGTGAATGCGGGACATGTAAGGTAGGAATCATAAGGAAATACCAGGAGTGGAAGAACAAGGTAACCTTCATAGGGGAGGGTAGGACGGATAGGCACGCTGCAGAGGTCGCGGACAGGGTCTTTGCCAAGGGGCTTTTGCTGGACCACTGCAAAGAGAAGAGAATTGAATGCGAAGAATACGAAACTTTCGGTGACGTAATAACGAAGATGAGACTTAACGGTTAAACACAAGTACGAAGTACTAATTGCAGAGTACAAAGTGGCTGCTAGGTGTACTTCGTCCTTTGTACCCTGTACTTCGTCCTTCCGCCTGCAAGGTGGGAATTATTGTTGCGAGAGGGCGCGCAGCACCATCTTGGACACTTCTTTCAGTGTCTCGAAAACGCCAGAACCTTGAGTGGCTATGGCGGGGAAGTACGGAACGTTCAGCGTGTTGAGAACAGCATCCAACTCATCCATTGGACTCACATTGGGCAGATCTCTTTTGTTCCACTGCATTACAAATGGCATCCCATCGATGCGGAGGCCGTGGGTGTCGAGGTTTTCATACATGTTTTGCAGGCTGTCTATGTTGTCATCGAGACGATCAGCCTGGGAGTCGGCAACGAAGACCAGCCCATCCAGGCCTTTCAGTATCAGTTTCCTTGAAGCATTATAGTAGACCTGGCCTGGTACCGTATACAAATGGAACCTGGTCTTGAATCCACGGATGGTGCCGAGGTCTACTGGGAGAAAATCGAAGAAGAGAGTTCTGTCCAGCTCTGTCGCGAGACTGATCAGCTTTCCTCTCGTCTCAGGGGCTATCTTTGAGTAGACGTATTTGATGTTGGTGGTTTTGCCTCCAAGGCCAGGTCCGTAATAGACTATCTTGCAGTTTATTTCCCTAGAGGCATAGTTGATTAGAGACATATCTCTTTCTTCTTACTTGAAAAGGTTGTCTATTTCTGCTTCCGCCTCAAGAGCGAAATCATCGTCAAACCCAGGAGTTGCTACGGGCTTTCTGTCCAGCTTTGCAAAAATTCTCTCGAATATACGCGCGACTTGCTCTCCCACAGTCTTGACTCTAACTCTAACCAGGCCAAGAGTTGCCCGGTCATCAAATATTACCACGAGTATTATGTTGCTGTTTATCAGAGCTACATAGATACTGTCTCGTCTTCCTTGATGAAAGAGTGTACCAAATTCTTTTTCTCCAATCAAAGATGCAAGTTGACTTGTGGCAGCCACGTCCGCTGCTTGAAGGGAAGCGAAAGAAGGGACGTCCAGTCTCGACAGGTCGCCGGCACTGGTTATCACCTGGCCCGTCCTGTCTATGAGGAGGACGATGAGTGCGTTGGTTGACTTCAGAAGATAGCTGAGCTGCTGGTTAATAGCCCAGTAGTCTTCCTCAAATATGGACAGAGACTTCTGCAACGTTCCTGGTTCCTTTTTAGGTCGCCCTCTCGAGCAACAGTTCCCACTTTCTATCTACGAAAGCCTGAAGTTCCTCTACCACCTTCTTGTTCTCCGGTTTCATCAAGTGACGGAACCTTCCCTGGTTTTCTAAGAAAGCGCTGATCGGAAGCTTCTTCTTCGGCTTCTTTGTTATCTTGTAGTTGCCATTTTCCACTTCGTAAAGTGGCCAGAAGCATGTGTCGACTGCGATCCTCGCGATTTCTATGGTCTCACTCGGCTCGTGCCTCCATCCGAGTTGACAGGGCGAGAGGATATTTATGAAGGTCGCTCCTGGGGTGTTCAGTGCTTTTCGCACCTTGGTTGCCAGGTCATTCCAGTGTCCCGGGGATGCCTGCGCAGCATAGGGGATGTCGTGAGCAATCATTATCTCAGTGAGGTCTTTCCTGTTCTGAATCTTGCCGGGTATGACCGAGCCGGCCGGTGATGTGGTCGTGTGAGCTCCAAGCGGAGTGGCGCTCGATCTCTGTATGCCTGTATTCATGTAGGCCTGGTTGTCGTAGCAGATGAAGAGAAAGTCGTGTTCTCTCTCCACTGCTCCTGAGAGAGCCTGAATTCCAATGTCGTATGTTCCACCGTCGCCGCCCCAGCCAATGAACTTTATTTCTCTGTCGATCTTTCCTCTTCTCTTGAGTGCCCTATAGCACGCCTCGATTCCTGATATCGTGGCAGCCGAGTTCTCAAAAGCATTGTGGATGAAAGGGACCTGCCAGGCGTTAAAAGGGTAAAGGGTGGAGACCACCTCGAGACAGCCTGTCGATATTGAACAGACGACGGGCGTCTCTGTTGCCGCAAGCACCTGACGTGCGATTATGGTTGCGCCACACCCTACGCATGCCCTGTGTCCTCCGGTGAGAAGATCACCCTTTTTTGCCAGTTGTTTCAGATTTGCCATTTTGCCTATTCTCTCACGCCAACATAGTTGATGAGATTGACAGCCTTACCTGTCTTCGCCATCTTGGCCAGTTGGTCATAGATCGATTTTATCTCTTCCATACTGATGTCTCTACCTCCCAGGCCAAAGATGTAGTCTGCCATGGGGGGTTTGCCGTCTGCATCATATAAAGCAGACCTGATGTCGGTGAATAGGGGTCCGCCGAATCCAGCAAGCGAATCTGCTCTGTCCATCACAGCGACAGCCTTCTTGTCACTCAGTATTTTCACTACATCATCAAACGGGAATGGGCGGAAAACCCTGATCTTGAGCACCCCCGCCTTGATCCCTTTCTCTCTGAGTGAATCGACCACTGCCTTTGTTGTGCCCGCTGCAGAACCCATAACCACGACGACCAGTTCCGCGTCATCAACCATGTATCCTTCGACCATCCCGTACTCTCTTCCATACTTCTCCTTAAATTCCTTGGCCACCTTTTCTATCTGTTTTGGCGCCTCGTTCATCCCTTCGGACTGAGCTCTCTTGTGTTCAAAAAAGTAGTCCTGAAGGTCAAAGGTACCGACAAGAATAGGATTGTCAACATCCAGAAGCGAGAACTTGGGGTGATATTCACCGACGAAATCCTGAACCTCCTTATCGGGTAGCATCTCCAGACGCTGCATTTCGTGGCTTATGATGAATCCATCAGTAGTTACCATTGCGGGAACCCTTGTCGCCTCCGCAATCCTGATCGCCTGTATTATGGAGTCGTATGCCTCTTGTGCGTTCTCACTGAATATCTGTATCCAGCCCGCGTCTCTGGAACCCATGGTGTCAGAGTGGTCGCAATGTATGTTGATAGGGCCAGACAGAGCCCTGTTCACCTCACAAATGATAATGGGAAGTCGCAGAGCTGCGGCGATATAGAGAATCTCGTGCATGAGGGCAAGTCCCTGGGAAGATGTAGAGGTTATTACTCTACCTCCCGCTGCAGCAGCACCCACACACGCGCTAATAGCACTGTGTTCGCTTTCAACGGGCACAAACTCAGTGTCCACCAAGCCGTCGGATACGAAGGAGGCGAACAACTGAACAACCTCTGTCGCTGGAGTTATGGGATAGGCGGCAACAACGTCAGGGTTTATCTGCCTCATGGCTTCAGCCATCGCCTCGTTTCCGGTTCTCGCCACTATATTGAATTCCACTTTCTTCGGCATCACCCTTTCCTTCCAGGTATCATTTCCGGAATTCGCTCTCCAGCTTTATTTCAATGGCTGACGCCTTTGGAGGACACTCCCGCTCGCAGATTCCACAGCCTTTGCAGTACCTGAGATCGATCCCCTTTATCTTATCATCTTCTACCATTATGGCAGAATCTGGACAGTATATCCAACACAGGAAACAATGGATGCATTTTTCTTCGCTCCAGATGGGACGGTGGGTTCTCCAGTCGCCGGTGTGATAGGCCAGGGCACGGCCAGCGTAGTCGATGGAGCCAAGCTCTAAATCTTTCCAACCCTGTTTCTTCATTCCGACCGCACTTCCTTGTAGGCTCTTCGCATGCAGTTGACGTTGCCTTCAATGATTTCTGGTCTATCCCGGAACTTCTTGGACAGCTTGCTTTTCGTGTCTTCTAGCATTCTCTTAAAGTCCAAGACCTCCGTCGCTTTCACCATTGCGCCCAGCATGGGCGTGTTAGGTATGACCTTACCCAACGTGTCCAGAGATATCTTCGACGCATCCACCGTGAAAACCTTCCTGCCCTTCAGCTTGAGCCGTTTTCTGACTTCCGCCGGGCTCTCCGGAGTATTAACTACGATAGTTCCATCCTCGGGAAGCCCTTCTGTCACGTCGATCGAATCGATTAGAGTCCGATCCAATACAACCACAATGTCTGGGCTGGATACGCCGCAGTGCATTTTGATGGGTTCGTTGCTCAACCTGTTGAAGGACATCATGGGAGCGCCCATTCTTTCCGGTCCGTATTCCGGAAAGCCTTGAATATACTTGCCTGTGGAAAGGGCAGCATCTGCAAAGAGAAGCGCCACCGTCTTCGCTCCCTGTCCTCCCCTTCCATGCCACCTGATCTCAGTTATCTTCTTCATTTAGCCCTCAGATTACACCCTAACTTTATAAGATTACCAGACATGATTCCCCTGGTCAAGCCCAAAAACCACCACAGAGAGGCACTGTAAGCCATAAGGCATTCAAATTAGTACTCACTGCGGCCAAGGAGCGCCCTGGAGAGCGTGACCTCGTCAGCAAGATCGATGTCGCTGCCGACCGGGAGACCCCTCGCGATTCTCGTCACCTTGATGCTGATTGGTTTTAGCAGCCTTGCAATATACAAGGCTGTGGCCTCACCTTCGGCATTCGGGTTGGTTGCGAGGATTATCTCCTCAATCGATTCTCTGTTTACCCTCTCTATAAGTTCTTTTACCTTTATGTCTTCAGGTCCTATTCCGTCCAGGGGAGAGAGGGAGCCACCCAGGACATGATATTTTCCGTGAAAGTCAGCAGTCCGCTCGAAGGCGAAAACATCGGTAGCTTGTTCGACGACACATATTGTGCCGGGGTCTCTGGTCTTGTCTGTACATATGTGACATGGGTCTTTTTCCGTAATGCCGAAGCAGACCGAGCACAGCCTGACTTTTTCCTTTGCCGCTTGTATCGCCCGTGACAATTCCCCGGCCTCCTCCTTTGAAACCTTGAGGAGGTGGAAGGCGAGCCTCTGAGCCGTTTTTCTGCCAACGCCCGGAAGTTTACGCAGCTCTTCTATCAACTTCTCTGTGGAGATCGAACTTTTTATCATCTTTATTTTGTCGGTCCGAATAGGCCCGGTATCATGAGGCCCCCGGTAACCGTTTTCATCTCCTCAGCCGCGAGCTCTTGTGCTTTTCTTCGTGCCTCCCTTACGGCTGCCACCACCAGGTCTTCGAGCATTTGAATGTCGTCTGGATTGACCACCTCAGGATCTATCTTCACCTCGAGCAAATTCTGCTGTCCATCCACTATTGCTCTGACCATGCCTCCCCCTGCCTCACCCTCAAGCCTCATGTCGGCAAGTTTCTTCTGAATCTCATCCATTTTGGTTTGAAGTTTTTGAGCTTGTTTCATTATCTGATCCATTCTCATGCTCTTCTCTCCTTTTTTGCAGCCTCTCAGTCTGTGAACTCCTCAGAGTCAACAATTTCTGCGTCGAAAGTTTCCATAATCTCTTTCACTGCTTCATTCTCTGGGGGAGTCTTTTTCGCTTTTTCACGGGGATGTCTGGGACCAGAAGATTCTTTCAGGACACAAGAGAACTTCAACTTCCTTCCTAGCAGCTCACCAAGTTCTGATTCTATCAGTTCGAGGTTGGGCGCTGACTGCACATTATCCATCTGAAACTTGTTCTTGGCAGAGAACCCCACGGCAAATTCCTCTTCCGTGAGGGACTGCGGCTGGCCGAAGCTGAGTGATTCTCCCACGAACCTTTTTCGCGTCTTTACCCTTTCCACCAGAGAGGAGAATATGTCGGGCAAGTTCTTCTCCACTGAAACAGATTTTTCTATCGGATCTTTCTTCTCTCTTAGTCCTTCAATCTTTTCAAGTAGAGTTTCCAGCTTGATCGTTGAATCGAGCCTGGATAGTTGCACTACGTGAGTATCAAGCAATGTGTGAGGTTGAGCGCTCCAATGGAGTCTCGGCTCCAGCTGAGCGGTGAGGCTCAGCATGCGCAGTATCTGCCCGGAGTCGAACTGAGTGGCTTGGTTGTTGTACCGCTCAAGCTCTGATTCTGGGAGGCCCTGGACTTCAGCCAGCCTCAAATCAAGCCTCAGGAGAAGAAGCGTCCTGAGATGCTCGACAAGTTCGAGCACGAACTCGCGTGGGTCGTACCCCTGCCGTATGACCCTGTCTATGAGTAGCAGAGCCCCTCTGGGATCGTGTTGCGAAAAACAGTCTGTCAGTTCAAACAGAAGTTCCGAAGGGACGAAGCCTAGAACAGTCCTAACGTCGGAGTCGGTCACCTTGTTTTGACTGAATGAGGCTACCTGGTCCAGCATTGACTCGGCATCTCTTACGCTCCCGTCTGCCTTTTTCGCTATGAGCAGGAAGGCTTCATCCTCGACCTCAATTTTCTCGTGGTCTGCGATGTACTTCAATCTGTCGATTATCTCTTTCACAGAGATTTTCCTGAAATCGAAGCGCTGGCATCTGGATAGAATAGTCTGGAGGAGTTTATTGGGTTCAGTTGTTGCAAAGATGAAGAGAACCTGGGGAGGAGGCTCCTCAAGAGTCTTGAGAAGAGCATTGAAGGCCTCCGTGGTCAACATGTGGACCTCGTCTATCACATATATCTTATGTCGGCCTTGCAGGGGGGCATATCTCACCTTTTCCCTCAAGTTTCGGATTTCATCAATTCCCCGGTTGGATGCCCCGTCTATTTCCAGAACATCTGGACTTGTAGACCGGGATATCTCCAGGCAGGAAGGACAGGTGTTGCACGGGACTTCCGTCGGCCCGTCCTTGCAGTTGAGTGCCTTGGCCAGGATTCGTGCCGTGGTCGTTTTGCCCACGCCCCTCGGCCCGGCGAAGAGATACGCATGGGCGATCCTGTTCGACCTTATCGCGTTCCTGAGGGTTGTTGTCACATGATCCTGGCCGATGACCTCGTCAAAAGTCTTGGGCCTATACTTGCGTGCAAGGACCACGTATGAGTTCTGTTTTGATACCATATTCTTTGAATACAATAACTTTACCGGTCGTGCCCCAGACTTCGGGACGGCTCTCGCAGTGGCTTGCTTTCAGGTTCGGCTCCAGCCAGGCTACCCCACGGCAGCGAGATGCACCTCTTACCGCTGCTTCCTTCCGGACCTGACGGGGTTCGCGGGATCGCACCCCGCGGGACCCAGCCTTCACAGCGTAGCCTGAAAGGGCACGCTACAAGAGGACCGCCCTCATGCTGGGCTTTCGGCCCCGCTAGAGCGGATTTCGGGTTCAGGGCACCGCTGGCTCCCCGCCTAGCACGACCGGAATAATTGCAGGGATCAGTCCGCATTGGACTTCCACGTTTCTTGATGGCTTTGTGGAGCAGAGCGGACTCGAACCGCCGGCCTCCTCCGTGCGAGGGAGGCGCTCTCCCAACTGAGCTACTGCCCCAAATCCGCAGATTGACAGAGCATACTCAAAGAGCTTATAAGGTGAAAACAAAAAGGCGGCGCGAGCTGCCATCGCCACAAGAGAAGGTAGCAAACCATATAGCTAGTGTCAATACCTTTTGCAAAGAGCGAGGGACAAAGTAGGGGCAGGGATCGAACGCGCAGTGGCGGTGAAGAGAGCGGTTCGATTGAACCATATTGAACCGGGGATGGGCGTGGGGGAGAAGGGATTGAACGGGGGGTGGGGATGAAGGGGGTGTCCCGACACATGACACAAAAAAGGCCGGGCCACTGGGGCCCGGCCGTGCGATCCCAAAACAAAGAGCAATTCCTTCAGCGGATTAGGATCATCTTCCTGCTCAGTGTCGAGTTTCCGAATCTCAACTTATAGAAATAGACGCCGGAGCGCGCGTAGTCTCCTCTGTCTGTTTTTCCGTCCCAAATCACACTCAGTGTTCTGGCAGTAGACGTAAGGTCAACCTGCTTGATCAGTCTCCCGGCAGCATCATAGATCTCAAAGGAAGAAGACAATGCCCCCTCTGGAAGTAGTACCTGGATGTTGGTTGAATTCGAGAAAGGATTGGGGTTGTTCTGACCTAGCATGGGAAGAGGAGACTCACGGTGCAACTCAGACTCGGCGACACCAACGGGCGGTCCGTAGACAATCGTCTTCTTTAGCGTATCATTCTCTGGATTCCTATCATCGTACGTTGTAACAAATACTGTCATATCCACCTGCACAAATGAGTCGGTGTGGGGGACTGTCCACTGCGCAAACCACGCATCTACGGTTTGGCCGTAGGTGACGTCCGGGAACTGGAGTGTATCAGCGTAGCCATCAATTGTGCAGAAGGCGTTGATAGTGTCTGTCATGTTCCCAAAGTTGGCCAGCCTCGCGCCAATATCGTATGTGGAGTCGGTTAGCAGTGTGTCAGCCGGGGCGAGTATATCGGTGACCGCGGCGTCGTGTTTCTCAACCATAGATACGTACGCCCTCATCATCCAGTCATTGCTGTTGTCCTTAACCCATGCTGTTTGAAAGCGCCACGTCTGGTTGGCGATCGGCAAGTCACTATCATAAGCCAGGGATGGAGCGCCAGTGTTGTACCAATACGCTATGTAGAATTTCCCATCATCAAAGACTGGTGCCTTCAAGTAGGTATTGAATGTGTGCCAGCCCGAACTTGACACAGACGTTGTCTCAGCATACCAGACGGTGCCCGGCAGGTGCCAGGGCCCGTCATCATCCAGGACCCACATGACAACCGGATCCCCACTTGAACCGAAGTAAATCTTGACGCTTTCGACCAGGCATGGATACCATGGCGGTACGTACTCCGTCGCCCACGCATTGTTCGGGACGCCGGTGAAGGAGCCGTCGTAGTCATCGTCATCATAGGTAAGAGCTGCTCTGGGCGGAGAACAGACCTGAGTTTCGAGATAGGCGACATCGTTATCTGTTATCATGTCTCCGGGCAGAAGGGTTGTGGTGGTGATTATGTATTCTCCGTCTGCCACTGGATTCCAGATCTGAAAATAGACTGTATCGAGATCACCAGGCGCTATTTCGTCTACGAACTGGGTATCTATGTAAACCACAGAGGCTGTGTAAGAAGTGTCTATTATCGAGCATTCTACCGGGAGGTTATATTCGGTGGAGTCGCCCAAGTTTTCGATCACTGCCCATGGAGTGGAAGACGCGGGATTTCTCATGAAGAATCCGCCCGTTGTACGGACGCCTCTAACACCGACGTCGCGTATGGTGACCCCACCATAGTCGACAAGAGCTCTTACCAGGAGGTCGCCAGCGTTGATTTCATACCAATTTGTAAGGCTGCGGTAGAAGCTTCTTATGGGAGAACTGGATATTGCGTCCATCAGACAGAATGGCGGCCCAGGCGCGTAGTAGCCTATCCAGAAATCTGTGTCGATGAAGAGTGCCGAGTCCAGGTCCACCTGCCTGAAGGTGAAACTCAAACCCAGGTAAGGTATTGGGGCATGGAGAAGAGTCCCAGGTTCACCGCCGTCATCAGCCCATACGAATAGACTACAGCTATCGACAGAGACCTGATAGTTGGCAACGGAGGCCCCTTTCAACGTGCAGCCGACAACGGGCGTGAATCTCACCGCAAAATCCCAGTGCTGTTGGGGGTAATATGCAGCTCCAGTTCCGTCATCATAATAGATAGTGTCAGGGGTTGGTGTAGGGAAGAAAAGAAAGTTCTCCGCGGGCGGGCCACCCTGGACGCGTTCTACTGGGTAGAGCACCGCGCCAGCGCAGCACGCAGCCCACAAGATAACCAGGCAGAAAGGGAACAGACGCTTGTATGACATAGTCCCTCACTCCTTTCTTTGGATGTTAAAAGGATTATATCACCAATGCATTCCAGGTCAATCTATTTGATGCACTAATTGTGTCCACTTATCGAGGAGAACCTGTTATTTCTTGAGGAAAGGGATCCGCCGATTGCCGGTTCCCTGAGAAACAGCACCTCTTCATTGACTACAGCGGAATCGAAGAGTATACTGGAAAAGTACGAAGAACGAAGGAGGTGTTAGTGGTTGAGTTACCCGAAGGTGTAAGAATCGAGGAAGTCCCTGTAGAGAAGAGGTACAGAAGCGCCACCTCAGCCCTGATGAATAGAGTCAGAAGACTCTATGAGGAGATCTACAGCCGTTTCGGGGATGAGGGCTTGGAGCTGATTCGGGATGTGAGTGCCCAGTTCGGCAAAGAAATCGCTGAAAGGGCAAAGAAGAGGGTGAAGGAATCTGATGCAAAGTCTGTCGCTTTGTATATTATCAGAATCTTCAATAACGTGAGGGGAGAGGGCAAAGTAGTAGAGTGGGGTGAGAACCGGGTGGTCATCAGGGTCAATCGATGTCCTTACCCCTTTGAAAGCCCGGAGCTCTGTGACGCGCACACCACAATGGAGAGAGTCGTGGTAGAAACGTTGGGAGACGGGCTCCGTTACTACATTGAAAAATCGATCCCCAGGGGGGATTCCTATTGCGACCACGTGATAGAAAAGGTTTGTGAAAAGGGGGGGTAATAGATTTGACTTTTCCAGCCTGGTCAGTTAGATTGTGTTATTACGAACTCGTAAACATGGAGTTATGAGTGGCCATCATTGAAATCGAAGGAAGAAAATTCGAAGTGGACGAAGAAGGGTTTCTCAGGAATCCTGAAGAGTGGAATGATGAGGTGGCAGTTTTGCTGGCAAAGGCCGATAACATACAGGAAATGAGTGAAGAACACTGGGCTGTGGTGAAATACATAAGACAGTACTATCTGGAGAATCAGCTTGCTCCAATGGTCCGAAGCTTGTGCAAGGCTACTGATCTCAAACTCAGGGAAATATACGACCTTTTTCCTCTTGGTCCGGCGAAAGGGGCGTGCAAAGTGGCGGGTCTGCCCAAGCCGGACGGATGTGTTTGAAGAAATTCCTATGGCAGAAACACTCCGGTTCATCTATTTTGGTTGTCTCCTTTATTGTCTCCTTTTTTTCGCTTTCTGGTCCATACAGTTGATCAGACGCAGAAGGCCCGACCATTCAGTGCCGAAGAGAAGCTCATTTCCGGGAATACTGTCCGCATTCACCAGAGGTATGGCTCCTTGGAGGAAAGAGAGCGCAAGTCGCAACCCGCTTGGTTATGGCGCTGGCGTCATATACCATCTGGTAAGTTTCTCTTCGTTTGTTGTTCTTGCCTTCCCTGCGTTGTTGTTACAGCGCAGTACAACGATCATATCTATCCTGTCGGCTGGATTTGCTTGTGGGCTTTATCTTCTTTTCAAGAGGGTGTTCAACAGGCACTTGAGGTTCATGAGTGAACCTGGTGACTACGTGGCGAATGTTCTGGTTGATCTAATGCAGCTTTCAGTGATTTTGACCATCTTTGGGGTCACTGCTCCTTTTGTGTGCTATGCTGCTGCCTGTGTAGTACTACTCTATTTGCCTTTTGGAAAGCTGAAGCACTGCTACTATTTCTTTGCATCGCGCCTCCTGCTGGGGAGAAGTTATGGGAGAAAGGGAGTTATGGTCTAATCATGGGGCAAGAGATGGCACAGAAGAGTGATCTGGCGAGAATGCTCACAGAACGACTTGATTGTGAACTCACTGCTTACCTTGACGCGTGCGTACGCTGTGGGTTGTGTGCTAAATCCTGCCACTTCTATTTGACAGATGGTGAGCCAGAATCCATACCAGGTTACAAACTGAATCGTCTCGGAGGCCTGTACAGGAGGCTGGTAAGGCTCCCGGACAGATTGTTCAGCCGCACCAATCCTGAAACTCAATTGACAGAGGAGTTCCTGAAAGCAATGGTTGATGTCGCCTTTGGGCGATGCAACATGTGCGGCAGATGTGGATTTCACTGTTCTATAGGGCTCGATGTTTCGAAAGTGACACACCGAATTCGGGGGATTCTCACGGAGTTAGGCAGAGTCCCTGAAGGGTTGGACTCCACAATTCTGGCAGCAGTGGAGACTGGGAACAACATGCGGATAACGAGAGATGAATGGGTAGACACGGTAAAATGGCTGGAAGAGGAGTTGCGCGATGAGGTTTCAGATGAGAGGGCATCGATGCCACTCGATGTCCATGGAGCGCGCATTCTTTATGCTGTCAACCCGCGGGAGCCAAAGTTCTTTCCGCTTTCACTCACTGCAGCAGGGAAGGTTTTCTATGCCGCAGGTGAGGACTGGACGATGAGCAGCCAGTTCTTCGATGTGACCAACTATGCGTACTATTCTGGCGATGATGTCCAGGCTGGAATGCTGGCCAAAAATCTCATGTCTGAGGCAGAAAGGCTGGGTGTAAACGCTCTTGTCCTTTCCGAATGTGGCCATGGCTATTATGCGGCCAGGTGGCACGTTCCGGAATATACGAATGGAAAAGAGCGTATTGAGGTCTTGAGCATTCTGGAACTTCTGTGGGACTACATAAGGACTGGCAGAATAAAGGTGACGCCTTCGGCGAACAAGGGTAAGGTGACTCTCCATGATCCTTGCCATCTGGTGAGAAAGGGTGGCATAATAGAGGAACAGAGAAACATATTGAAGAACGTCGTCTCTGACTTCGTTGAGATGACCCCCAACAGGGAGAGGAACTTCTGCTGTTCTGGAGGTGGTGGGAGTTTGTCTATGAAAGTTTTTGCGAATCGAAGGATAAGCTCCGGAAAACTGAAGGCAGAGCAGATAGAAAGGACAGAAGCAGAAATAGTCGCTACTCCCTGTCACAACTGTATTGATCAGCTTCTGGAACTCGATAGACACTACAAGCTTGGCGTCAAGATTCAAACTGTCACAGAACTGGTGGCCAATGCACTTGTCCTATCTCCAGAAGGTGATTCAAAAGAGGAGAGGTTGTAAGAATGGGAAGAGAGCTTGCTTACCTCGACAACGCGGCAACCGCCTATCCGAAACCACGTGAGGTGCACGATTTCATGTGTGAGTTCTACAGGACTTGCGGAGTCAACCCGGGAAGGTCCGGATATGACCTCTCACTTGAGGCTGAACAGATGGTTTTGGAGACGAGGAAGATGCTTACTCAGTTTTTCAATGGCGGCGAAGATTTCAACCGTCTCGTTTTCACGTACAATGCCTCAGATTCGCTGAATATGATCATAAATGGAATGCTCAAAATAGGAGACCATGTAATAACATCGCGCCTGGAGCATAACTCTGTGTTGAGACCACTGTATCATAAGGAGATGGATAGGGGCGTGGAGGTTGACCGCTTGCCATTTGATGATAGAGGATACATGGACCCCGACGATGTAAAAAGAAGGATCAAGAAGAATACAAGACTGGTAATCATAAACCACGGGTCCAACGTCATTGGCACTCTTCAACCAGTGGCCGAGATCGGCCGAATATGCAAAGAGAAAGGGGTCCCATTTGCAGTTGATGTGGCCCAAACAGCGGGCGCGACTTCTATTGACATGCAGGCGATGTGTATTGATGTCCTTGCATTCACCGGGCATAAGTCTCTTCTTGGACCTCCGGGCATAGGCGGGCTTTGTGTGAGGGATGGCGTCGAGATCGAGCCGTCGAGATTCGGGGGAACGGGTGTGCGTTCTGCAGTGAAAACACATCTATATGAATATCCGTACAGGCTTGAGTGTGGGACTATGAACCTTATGGGAGTGGCAGGACTCAATGCCGGAGTGAAATACATAAACAGGGTCGGTCTGGAGAATATCCACAGCAAGAAGATGGAACTATTTGAGACGCTCAAGACTGGGTTAGAGGAAATAGAAGGCGTTCTACTCTACTGCGCTGAAGGCACCCTGGATCATCTGCCTGTCGTGTCATGCAACATACAGGGCAAGGTGGCTGCAGATGTTGGGACCATTCTTGACGTTGACTACGATATAGCGGCCAGGACGGGGCTCCAATGTGCTCCACTTGTGCATGAAGATATAGGTACTGCTCCCAAGGGAACTGTCAGGTTCAGCATTGGTGCATTTAATACCGAAGAGCATGTTGAAAGGGCAGTGGACGCGGTGAATGAGATAGCCAGCAGCAGATCAGGGTAAACTCCGAATCTGCCTGCCTGGGGCGTTTCACGGCCCCCCGTTTCTCACGAAGTGAGATACACGGGGCTTTCCCCAAATCGTGGCACCAAACCCGGTCATTCCCGCCCCCGATCAGGTCGGGCGCAGGCTTTGCGGGAATCCAGTGAGGATACCATGAACGAGAGACAACCGACCGTTTACATTCTCGCAAGTAGGCGCAACGGAACGCTCTACACCGGCGTGACTACCAACCTTGCCAAACGCGTCT
>SOJN01000031.1 GCA_004376575.1 candidate division TA06 bacterium
AGAAGATAACACCATTTCGAGGCCACATTCTTGAGTAATATGCCCGCAATGACAATTCGTTTGGCGTAGGTGTTTGTTGTAGGGGCGCGGTCGCGGCGCCCAGTCTTCCTTCTATTTTCGTGTTTTGGGATGATTGTCCCTTCAGGGCAATCAGTCTTCGGGAAGGCCGTAGATTCCTTTTTCCATGTCTTCTGCCTCTGAAGACACAACCCGGACAGTGCCGGTCAGTTCTTTTTTGAAGTGCCTCCTGGAGGAATAGGTGGGTTCGATCGACATCTTGAGCGTGTAAGTGCCCGGTTTTACGAAATTGCCGTTGTTGTCGAGTCCGTTCCACACGATGTCGTTTTCCCGTGGGAACTGCTTGAATTCCGGGAGGAGTTGCCTGACGAGAACACCTTCACTGTCGTAGACCTTCATTCCGACAAGCGCAGGCTCGGTCAAATATATCGAGATTGTTGTGCCGGGCTTGCCTTTCTGGCCGAACTCCGGTGGGAAGAATCCTCTCAGGTAGGCGTCCACACCCACCCAGTAGTAGTGAGCGCCGGACTCGTCCAATATGAAGACCTGGCCAAACCTCTTCCATATCGTAATTCCTGTGGGATGAAGGAATTCCTTTTCGCCAGTTCCTTTTCTGCCGAAAGATACTATCGGATTAAGGTCCTTGTCCAGCTTGTGAATCTGGCAGTTAATCGAGTCTGTCAAGTAGACGTTGTTATAGTAGTCTATGGCAGCGTACGCGAATCTCGAAGTCTCGAGATTGAGTGTCTTGTATGTTATTGACTTCTCTTTTCTTCCTTGAAGGGAGAACCTGGTGAGTCTCTTCCCCTCCTCATCCACAACCACAAGAAAGCTTTCCTTATAGTAGGTCCATGGATCGTTCGCATCCAACACAGCGATGCCAGTTGGTTCCCTGAGGTAGTCTGTTCCAAATGAGTATATGTATTTGCCTGTGGAGTCAAATACCTGAACCCTGTTGTTTGACATGTCTGTTACATATACCCTGTTCTGAGAATCGACGGCCATTCCCACCGGGTCATCAAACTCACCGGGGGCCAGTCCGAATTGGCCAAAGGCTGAGACATAGGAAAGCTTCTTCCCGTCAGTTTTGAGAATGACGATTCTATCATTCCCCGTGTCGGCCACATAGATTTTGCCGGTTACCGTTGCTGCTACACCGTGTGGGCTCCAGAACTTCCCTTCGCCCCTCCCGAATCCGCCGAAAAGTTTGAGTTTGAACAGTTCCTCATTGTACAGGATCTGGTGCAGCCTGGCGCTAGCAGCGAACAGTGACAACTCATCGTCGTCCTTCACGCTGGCTGGATCGTCCGTAGATATCATCCTAACTGCGCAGACGCCTTGAGGATTCCTGAAGGATATGCCTCTTCCCAAAAAGAACCGGAGAAAATAGTCACTCGCTTTGTGATATCCCATCGTATGAGCGAAGGGAGGAAAGACGAGAGTGGTGGGGTCGTATCGGTTAGCATTCGCCGAGACGGGTGCGAGTACAAGGAATGCGCCAAGTCCAATCAGGGCTCGGAAGCTAAGATCAGCTCTCCTCGGTACCACCCATCTGCCTTTTCGTTTCGATCTTGGTGTCTTTCGGGGGCTCTTCACTGGACATCTTGCAGTTGCCTTCAAAGAATACGCCATCCTCGACTGTAAGGCCGCGGCATACGATGTCAGCAGAGAGATGAGACCCTGTCTGGAGTTCTATCTTGTCAGACGCCCTGATATTCCCGTCCACGGTTCCGCCAATCACAGCATCTTTTACTGCGATGTCACCCTTGATTTGGCCTGTCTTGCCTACTATGACAGACTCGCTTACTTCCATGTGGCCCTCAAATTCACCATCAATTCTTATTGAACCGTTGACTTTCAACTCACCATTGAACACAGCGCCCTTTCCCAGCAAATTCATTCCGCCTTGGTCCTTGTTTCGCATCAGTCCCTCCTTTTTCGCAGTTCCCGTTCCCACTCAGGACAACGGTTAGAGCAATCAGTGTACAAGGTATCTCATGGGATCAACAGGTTTCCCATTCAGATGAGTCTCGTAGTGTAGATGAGGAGCGCTAGAAAGCCCTGTCGATCCAACAAAGGCGATGACAGCTCCTCTCTTTACTCTTTCACCCTCTTTTACTAGAAGGCGTGAGTTGTGGCCATACACGGTTACAAACCCCCGGTCGCTTTGGATCTCTATTATCTGGCCATATATATCATCCCATCCCGAGCGCGTCACTATTCCAGACGTGGTGGCCACTATGGGTGTTCCTGTGGGTGCCGCGATGTCGACGCCTGAATGATCCGAACTGAAGGGGCGGGTTAACCATCCTCTAGCTGGCCACAGGGTGGGAATTTCCTCCAGGAGTATTGTAGTACTCTCTGAAGACTCATCTTGCGCCTTCACCAGGATCGCTCCACCGAAAGGTGTCTCCAGTTGTTCAGGCAGGGGAGTAATCCCGGGCGAGCCCAGTTCCAGTGGGGATGGAGACCTCTCGACTCCCAGCATGTTCCTGATTTTTTTGTCAGTTCTCTTGAGCAGAGCAAGGTCCTTTTCTATGCGGGTGATTTTCCGCCATTGCTCTTCCAGCTTCAAGTTTCTTCTTTCCAGGATTTCCGCCCGCAGCGCCTTATAGTAGATTCTGCTGTAGTTTATGGCCATGAAGGCGAAAGTAGCAAACAGAAGAGTCGCTACTGTAATAACAGTATAGATTGTACTGTAGGAAACTTTCTTCCTGATACTTCTTCCGCTGTCCCCTGGAATAATGAGCAGGGTTACTTGTTTCTTTCTCCTCATTCGGAGGTTACCTCTCTCAGAAGATAAAGGATCCTATCGAAATCATCTCTCGTGTAGAATTCTATCTCTATTTTCCCTTTCTTTTTCCCTGTTGTAATTCTCACCCTCGTACCTAGGAGCTGCGAAATCTCCATTTCCAGATTCAGGATATCCGGGTCCTTACGCCTTGCCTTTCGCCCCTTACTTTTCGAAGCTTCCTTTTCTATGTCTCTGACGGTAAGGGACCTTCTTACGATCTTCTCTGCGAGAGCTAGCCGCGCCGGGTTGCCCTTAATAGCAAGGAGTGCACGACCATGCCCTGATGATAGCTTGCCAGATCTTATGTATGACCGGATTTTCTCCGGAAGCTCAAGGAGTCTCAACATATTTGCCACGGTGGAACGGTCCCTGCCAACCTTTGTTGCTACTTCATTTTGAGTATAGCCAAAGGTTCTCATCAGGTTCCTGTACGCACTTGCTTCCTCTATGGGGTCAAGATCTTCCCGCTGGACATTTTCGATTATTGCCAGCTCGAGCACCTCTGAGTCGGTTGCCACCTTCACCACTGCTGGAATCTTCTCCAGGCCAGCCATCTTCGCTGCCCGAAGCCTTCTCCCACCACATATGAGCTGGAAGCCTGATTGTCTTCTTCTCACGACCAAGGGTTGAATGAGTCCCTTTTCTTTGATCGATTTTACGAGCTCGGGAAGGCCTTCGTCTTCCTTGGATTCTCTCGGCTCGTAGGGATTCGGCTCGATGTCGGAAAGGTCCAGATTCAACACCTCCTCAACCGGAGTCTCCTCTGGTATGAGGGCATGGATACCTTTCCCCAGAGCTTTCCTAGCCATTTTTCATCACTTCCTTCGTGAGATTCAAGTAAGCCTCGGCTCCCATTGACATTATGTCGTACAGGACTATTGGCTTTCCAAAACTGGGTGCTTCAGCCAGCCTTACATTTCTAGGTATGACACTCCTGAACACTTTGCCTTTGAAGTATCCTTTCACTTCTGACAGAACCTGTCTGGATAGGTTTGTTCTGGAGTCGAACATGGTCATCAACACACCTTCTACGGTCAGTCCTGGATTGAGTTGCCTTTGCACGAGCCGTATTGTACTGAGGAGTTTACCCAGACCCTCGAGGGCGTAGAATTCACACTGAATCGGTATGAGGACAGAATCTGCAGCAACGAGACCATTGAGGGTGAGGAGACCAAGAGATGGGGGACAGTCTATTATCAGGTACCTGTATTCGGACTTGATCTCTGCAATTGCTACTCTTAGCTTGCTCTCTCTCTTTTGCTGATTGACCAGCTCCACTTCGCACCCGACCAGTGAGAGGTGAGAAGGAACCAGATCCAGCAAGGCCAGGGTCGTCTTCGTTCGCGCATCAGCCAGAGGAGTGTTGTTCGTCATCACATCGTAGATTGATTTGCCCGCACTCCCTTTTGGTGCTCCAAGGCCGCTGGTGGCATTGGCCTGCGGGTCTATGTCAACCAGAAGTGTCTTCTGCTCAGAGAGCGCAAGGCAAGATGCCAGGCTGACCGCAGTGGTCGTCTTCCCCACTCCCCCTTTTTGGTTCGCAATCGCTATTACCCGACCCACAGCCTACCTTCTTAGCAAATCTGGAAGGATGACCTTCAATTGGCTAATCTATTGCACTGTATTGTCTTGAAACTATATCGCAGCGGCCGCCTCATGTCAATATCAATTTCTCTCGCAGAGTCCGCTCCCGCAAGTGATTTGCGCTATATGCCATACGCCATGCGCTCTACGACAGCTATCAGCTCCCAAAACCTTGGAACCACAGATTATCACAGATTATCACAAGATTATTCTTATGGTTTGGGTTCAGCCATGAGGATGAGGTTTGAATCTGTGTAAATCTTGTGAAATCTCGTGGTTTCAGGTTCTATTCTCGTGTTCTAGAGTTTCTCAGTTACAACAAAGACCCTGGTCACTTCCGTCAGTGGCAGTACAACCTTTTTCATGCACACCACCTTCGCACCACCTGCCAGGAGAGGCTTGACGGCCTGGTTCATTTCATTCACCACATCTTTTGATTTGAATGCAATCATGATTCCCCCTGGAGAAAGAAGGGGTATAGCCATGGAGACAGCGTCTCGCAGTTTGGCAACTGCCCGGACAAGGACAACGTCATGTCTAGAATGGGAAGCCGCGAGCTCTTCTGCTCGGCCCCTGAACACCTCTGTATTTTGGAGTCCCAGGGTTTCAACCACTTTTTCCAGGAACAAATAGCGCCATCTTTTCGGTTCGGCTAGCGTGAGGCTGATGTCGGGCCTCGCTATCTTCATAGGAATGGCAGGGAATCCGGCCCCGGAGCCCAAATCCAGACATTTGACTCCTTTCTTCTTAGGAAGGAGTTCCAGTGCCGACAGGGAGTCGATGAAATGGTAGCCAGCAATTCTCTTCTCGTCATTTCTGGATACTATGTTGCGGCGTTTGTTCCAGGTGAGTATTTCCTCAAGATATGTTCTGAAGAGCCCTACCTGAGACTCGCTGAGGCGGATGCCAAGCTCACCTGCCCCACTGATCAACTGTTCCATCTGAGCTTCGGTGTCCATTGCTGAGACCATATTACCATAACCAATTACTATTTCGAAGTACTAAGTACGAATTGCAAAGTACGAAGGACTGGGGACAAAGAGCGAAGTATAAGAGCAAAGGTTAGGACTTCGCCATGGGTGATTTTGTCCTTTGCAACTTGTACTTGGTACTTCATAGGGGATGAAGACCATTTTGGCTTGACACCAACCTGGCGGGATGCTAGTTTTTTATTCAGATTTGAGTTGGCCGGAGGTGCAAGATAAGGTCTGCTGTACTCACTCTCCTGATTTGCCTGGTTCTCGCTTCCCAAATGGGTTTTGGCATAAGTTTCACATCAAAACTGGTGTTTGTCAGATGAATATCTTAAAGGGGTTTCAGAATTTGATAGGCGAACATTGCGCGACAACCGCACTGAGGCAGGTATTTGCCTGCACAGGGATAAGGTTGAGCGAGGAGATGCTGCTCGGCCTTGGAGAGGGGATAGGTTTTTCTCACAGGAAGGAAAAAGGCAGCAAATTCCCCCTGATGAGCATGAGAGGGGCCGGTCTGCTTGAGTTTGAGGCGAATGTCTGTAAGAGACTGGGCATAAAGATGAGGGCTGTGAAGGTAAAGGCAAAGAACCAGGCTGAGAAGGATTTGCTAAGGATGGTGGAAAAGGGAGACCCTGCCTACATATATGTTGACATGAAACACCTTCCGTATGCGCGGGGGAAGATAGTTTGTCATATTGGCACTCATTCGGTAGTGGTTGCAGGCGTTGATGCGATCACCAAGACTGTTATAGTGGCAGACAAACATGGCGCTCTTCAGGATGTGTCCCTTGTTTCGCTTGCAGAGGCCCGATACTCAGCTTGGAGCCCCTCTCAGCATGATAACACGATGCTTAAGTTCACGTATCCGAAGACACTCTCCCCAATAGCGTCTGCAATAGAATCGGCAGCGGCTGAAGCTGCCCGGTGTATGCTCAGCTCACGTGACAAGAATTCGGGCGTTCGAGGAATAAGATTCTTTGCCGAGAGAATCCTGTCCTGGCCAGATGAGTTTGGTGCGAAAGACGCGGCCGCTGCCTTCAGGAATGTTTCCGTGTTGATTGACGAGTCTGAAACTGGTGGTGGTGGTTTCAGAAAGATGTACGGCCGATTTCTGGGCGAGGCATCTCGGATGCTAAAAGATGAAGAACTCTCCGCCCTTGCCGCTTCGGTCACAGGTCTGGGGAGGAAGTGGTCGACTGCGGCCTCGAAGCTGAGAGAGGTGAAGCCGAAAGGGATGGAGGACAAAGTCTCTTCGATTTCCAAGAAGATATCCGAGATCGCTGATTCTGAAGAGGCCGTCTGGGAAAGGCTGAAGAAGATTTTTGAATAGCGATATTACAGATGTAAGACTAATCAGGCTGTACGCTATACGCTGTATGCTATACGATTGCTATCAGATGTGAGCCATCAGCTTCCAAACCTGTTCCAGGTTTTCAATTTCCATTTTCGATTTTCGCAATTTCGTGTTTTCTTCTTGTAGGGGCGCGGCCTTACCATTTAAGATTGCAGATTTCAGATCTAAGATTGCGGGTTGAGTTGTAGGGGCGTATTGCAATACGCCCCCTTTGTGTTTGGGGCTTGGTTTGCATCACTCTGGATTTGTTTCGAAGAGGTCCAGAATACGTTCAGCAGATTCCTCATTCACACGTCTGTTGAAATCTCCGGCGCTTTTGGCGGCGTGATATTTGTTGCCAAGGTAGTACCGATTGAACAGAAAGAGGTATGTCATGGTGGCATCCTTCCAGTGATGTTGGGCAATGTTGTTGATAAACAAGTAGCCGGTTGCAGAGTTGATGGCAAGTGCATTCACGCCGTTTCGCCAGTCCTCGGCGTAGAACTGACCTACCCCAGGGAGGAAAGTGGATAACCACTTCGCCACATTAGGATTCTTTTGGGGAGAATGTTCTGCCAGCAAAATGAGTGAATCTATGCGACTTGCGTGTTGGGAGAATTCAAAGGGTTGCGAAGTATCTTCGAAGCACACCTGAAAGGCGTGCCTCGCTTTTTCCCACTTGAATTGATATAGACAGTTGATCCCCCTGAGGAAGGCCGCCTTGCGTCTCAGCGCCGGGAATCTACTGTAAAGCTCTATCCTGATAAGCTGGAACTCTGCAAGGTCGAATTCTCCCTTTGCCGTTGTAACTACTGCAAGGGATATTTCTCTTTCGGTCCTGATGCTATCGTTCAGGGCAGTTCTAATCGACTGCTCAAGTGCTAGAGCTGATCCATCCCACTGTCTCTCGTTGCGATACGCCAATCCCATCTTGTAGTAGGCGTAACTGACACTTTTGCTGCCGGGATTCAGGAACGCGAATCTTCTGTACTCTGTTATGGCATCCTCGTATTGCCCAGAATCGTAGAGATGCTCGGCAAAGTCGAGCGACACACCATATGCCAGTAGCGGTGCGCATGGCAGAAGCGTAAGAAGACAGAGGCCAATACTAGTGAGCCTGAGCATTAATGAGGACCTTCACCTTCAGCGAGATTTTTGCTTCCTGTTCTTCGTTGAAAATCTGGGCTGTGACTACGGAACCATATATGTTTCCCAGGTAGAGTACTCCGCCGATTGACCCGTACACCCAACCCTTCACGGACCTCACCCCGTCTTTGTGAAATCCTTCGTAGGCCTGCCAGCCGGTCAGGCCAATCATGAGCAGAGAGAACAGGCCATCGGTTGATCGACCGCAGTAAACCTTGCCGGCCCCCGGTATCACTGATGAATACAGACCCGCGAGAGCCTTGTTCTTGTGAGGAAGATTTTGGCCTTCCTTTGCGAGTGCAGCCGTAGAGATGACAAGGGGATTACCCGGGTCAAGCTTGCCGAGGCTGTCCATGAGGGCACTGGCAATGTCCCATTTCCGCAGTCTAAGGTAGTTCAGTCCGACCAGCTTTTGCATTTTCAGTACTTCCTGGTCATCCTGAATGAGTCGCATGTGGGTGCCAATGTATTTCATGGATTTCTGGCCTTGGCCTGACAGAAGATATGAAAAAGCAATTTCGTAATGGGCTTCCTCGATAAGGGGGCTGTTGGGATGCTCATCGTGGATTTTGCGGAAGTAGTTGATGGCTGCAGGTGGTTTGCCGCCCATGCGATAACAAAGACCTATTTTGTAGAGGACTGAGTCAGCATTGGTAGGCATTGTCGGGGCACTGTAGATATATCGCTGGTATTCAATGGCAGCTCGAAGGTATTCCCCTTCCTCAAAAAGGTGCGTGGCAAATCTATATGTGTTGCCGGGTTCAATAGTGTTTTCATTGCCATTCTGAGCAGAGGCAGTGCCCAATGCCAGAAGGATGAGCCCAAAAGGCAAGTAACGCAGGTGTGTGTAAGAGTTCATCTAGGAATCAGTATCAGTGGCCGCCGCACGGCCGTGACCTAATGAAGATGATATTTCTCGATTGGATGGTCTATTGCGAGTCCAGAAGAAGGGTCAATTGGATAGTATTTTTTTGCGAACCCGTTGCATCTCTGCAGTCTATCGGAGGCCATCATGATCCCGTGAAATGGTCCATACTTCTGGACGGCCTCCCTGCTGAATCTGGAACAGCTTTTTGTGAAGTTGCAGGCGGGCACGTCCTGTGATGATACTAATGTCTGATAGAGCTTTATGACTGATGTAAGGACGAGACTTAACTCGTTAACCTGATGCCTCTTACTTCTTGGAGCCGTCTCTTCCTTCGCTGGTTTAATCTGGTTGCTTTTTCTTATGATGGAAAGGTCCTCGCTTATGTCTGCCTGTGAGGTCTGGCTCAGGCCTAGAAAGGCGAGAAGCACAAAAAGCTTCAGGAGCTTGCCTACCACTTTACCTCCTTGACTTCCACGTCTGTCGGTATGTGGAAGTTGAGAACTTCCTCAGGGAGAGGGGAATCGAACTCGGGGTCGGAGAAGACTACCTTCTCGAAGGTCGAATCTGTTCGTGAGTATTCGGTAGTGAGGATTTCCATGGGGAAGTAGGTTCCCTGATAACGTACATGTTTCTTGTGTAGCGATTTACGCAGAGTTTCGCCGCGGGCGGTTTTGGATTCAGTAAAAACAATCTTGTCATCTATGATTTTGAGGATGGTTTCTCCCAGAAACAGAGAGAAACGTTTGGGCGGTGTCCAGTGTGATATCAAGGTATCGGCCTGGATGTTGTAGTCTCTTACTCGGTAGCCCAGCCCACTCAGGCCATAGTCCCTTTCAGCGACGCCAACGAAGGCCTGGACAAAAGGTGGATAAGAACCAAATCTGCTTATGATCCGAAAAGCTTGCCTGCTAGCCGGGTAGTATATGGTCGTCAGCGTGTCTTCAAATACCATCCACTGATCAACAGGATGGGTCACTCTCAGAATGATTCTGTCGGGCGGCTGACAGTAGACCATGCCCGATGCGGTTTCTTTTTCAGCGTCCTGTGTGTATTCTCGCACGAAAGCAATGCTGAGTGGAGTTAACACTTCAGCAAATGAAACCAGGGGCATGAACACCCCCAGCAGAGTGATGGCGACGGTTCGTTTCATGTATGAATCTCGATGCTACAAGGAACAACTCATAGCGGCCATAGTATATCCGATTTCCGACGCAGCAAGATAGGGTTACGGCCCGTGCGTGCAGAGAGATGATTAGTCGGATTCCGCGACCGCAGCTGCAAGAACGATGAAGTAGCAACCCAAGTACAGGACTGTAGAGACAAGACAGCCGCCAGCGGCCCACAGCGTCTGGACGTTTTTTGCTTTTGAGGCAAACGCATCCGTGTACGCTGCCACGTATTCGGGGGATTTTCCTATCAAACGAGCCTGCGGAGGACTGGGGGTCACCGCATATGCTATGAGAACTCCCACGCAGCTCAGAAACCCGATCATGAACCAGACTCCTTTGCTAACCTCGGCATCGGCATCGGCCTGGGCCTTGGCTCTTATATCAGCTAGCTCCTGTCCTTTAAGCTCTGTGGCTTCGACCTCGACCTCAACTTCAGGAGTTGTCACCTTGGCGATGGCTGACTGCTTTATCTTGAGGATCTTCGAGTCGGTCTTCAGCCTGATGTAGTCCTTGGTCTCCTCAATAATCTCACCCTTGTAGGTCTCTCCAGATTTCAGGGTTATCGTGTCTGCGAAAAGGGGAGCAGTGATCAGTGCAGAAATCAGCACCAGTATAAGCGGGCCTTTCATCGCACCTCCTTCATTAAGATTGTGGAAGCAACCTTCAGCCTGTGTTGTGCGCCATGCTATCCTGTAGTTAGTATGCTGTCAAGGGGAAAAGCGGAGTTCAATCGAGGGATTGTAGATCCTTCGCGAAGCCCTGTGTTCACCGAACGGCGGAGTCGGTGGTCACTCCACGCCGAGGCTATTGGATCAAACTACAGGGGGCAACACCTTCAGCCGATCACCTTTGTCGAGAGAGGCTTAGAATTCTTCGAATATCTTTAGGGTCGTGCTGATCATCAGATACACGCAGCCGCCAACTACGACCCCTGCCACGCAGCCCTGCAGGGCCCTACTTCTCTGGATACTCTTGCCCTTCTCCGTATAGGCATCGGTGAAAGCCTCGACATATTCCGGAGATTTTCCAACCAGATAGGATTCAGGAAGACTGGGTGTCGTCGCGTACGCGAAGAGAACTCCGATTGGTCCCAGGAGAAGACCCGCGGCCACCCAGGTCTGCGCCGCAACTTTATCTTTGGCAACAGCCTCCGCGTACGCTCTTGCATTCTTCAGCTCTTCTGGCTCGACTCCTTCGACTTCAGGAACGGCTATCTCGGCTATTGCCGACCGTTTTATCTTCAGGATCTGCTTATCGGTCTTCAGCCTGATATACTCGGCGGTCTCCACGATGATCTCCCCAGTATAGCTTTTTCCTGATTTCATGACCACTGTGTCCGCGAAAAGCGGAGCAGCAATAAGGGCAGAAATGAGAACCAATACGATTGGGGTTTTCAAAATACCTGCCTGTATTTCATGGTTCGCTCGGTTACGTGCCCTGGGGAGCAGCGCACCCACTTACTACGACACCAAGATAAGCCCGGCCCTCTGCCTACACAGGTGATTAATACGTCGTCTCAGTCTCAGCCGCAGCAATAAGAATGAAGTAACAACCGCACGTCGCTACTGTGCCTACCAGGCAGCCAATGAGAGACTGAGTGGTCTGGATGCTCTTTCCTTTAGCCTTAAACGCGTCTGTATAAGCTGCAACATATTCTGGAGACTTTCCTATCAAGCGGGTCTGTGGGGGGCTTGGAGTGGCCACCATTGCTACGATCACTATGACCGGACCAAGCAGGAAGCCGCCGCCAAGCCAGAGGAGTTTATTGACTTCGGCTTCGGCAGCCGCCTCCGCATCCATTATCGCCTGCGATACTTCATCGCGGGATGTTTCCTGAACCTCGACCTCGACTTCAACTTCAGGGCTAACTACGCTTGCTATTGCTGATTGTTTTATCTTCAGGATTTTCGAGTCCGTCTTGAGTCTGATGTCTCGCTGGTCTGCTCGATAATCTCTCCGCTATAGGTCTTTCCAGATTTCATGATTACAGTGTCCGCGAAAAGCGGAGCAGCAATCAAAGTGGAAATCAGCACGAAGACGAGCGCCCCTTTCATTACACCTCCCTTGCCAAGGTTTTGATAGGCAAAATGCCAATATTATGCACTTCTAGATGTGTGTTTAGTTCTAATCGTTTCGTGCTTCGTACTTCCTGTCATGATTCTGGAAGCAGCCTCCACCTTTTGTTGAGGGTTATCATATGTTGCCATCACTATTCTGTCAAGGGTAAAACTGGGGAGCAGCAACTAGGACGAAGATCAGTACGAGTGTGATCGGTCCTTTCATATCATCAACTTTGTCATCAGTCTGGTCAACAGCTGACTATCCTTTGCCGGAACGAAATGCACAGCCTATGTTCTCATATATTTGTAACTGCCACGAGTGAGGGAAGTCAAGGGAAAAGTCTGATTGACACGAACTTAGCCAAGGCGTGAAATAATAGGTCGCTGTCGATCATATCAGTTCGAAGAACGAATCCTTGCCCAGATGGTAGCAGTATTTCTTGACAAGTTTTCTCAGACTATTACCGCCGTCCAAAAACATCCAACCCATTGGCTCCAAAAAGCACATTCTTTCCACGTCAAAGATCCGGCGTGTCTCATCAGTAAGGACAAAACGCATCATAGGCGAATAGGTCAACATTCGTATTAGTCCCTCTTCCACTCTAGAATCACTATGTCCCCAAGAACTGGAAAGGAGACGTTTCAGCGAATCAACATCCTGGTCTACAATGAATACGATAATCTGATTCTTTTTTATATCGATTTTGAAGTGCTGCAGTTTTGCGAAGTCTCTAACTCCATTTTCGACAATAGAGATTTCCTCATCTGCAAAGATCTTTGGGGAGCTTCTTCTCAGAAAAACCCGGGCGTTGGGATGCTCATAGATCTCGTATCCCTCGGGAATCGTCCTTACCAAAACACCATCATCCTTCTTGGAGAAGAAATACTTGGGTTTGCTAGTTCTGGTTTTCCCCCGGTGAAGGTAGTAGGTGTCGCCCGAACGATTTATGTATTCAACTGGCATCAAACATCCTGTATTTCAAAGGCCAGGTGGCAAAGTGTTCCATTCAGTTCCCCTATGGTCGTAATCAGAGCTGAACTTCATCTCACCTCTTGTGTGTTTGCGAACACCGAATCATCAGGGCAAGCCTGAAATCCAACGGCTTCCATGTTTACCCAGGGAAGAATTCAGTTCTTCCCAATTTATACACCGGCCAGAGAGGATAGACAATCCCTTTTTGGAAATGGTGGTGCAGAGTGCCAATGAACGAAAGTTGACAACCAGTCCACAGATATCGACTTTAACACCAAAATGTTAACATCCCTTCTGCAAAGTGTTTGCGATTGACAAAATTTGATTGACACCGTTGCTCCTCAGTGTTAAAGTGCAGTCGCGTTCTTTGTATCACGCATATGTGGTTTGGGTGTTTTTGGCATGCTCTGCGTGCCGAGGAAGAATAGGGAATCCCGTGAGATACGGGAGCGGCCCCGCCACTGTAAGCGGATAATCCGCTGTCAGTCACTGTTCAGATTTTGAATGGGAAGGCTGACAGCCCGATGTTCCGTGAGCCAGGAGACCTGCCCAGACCGTTCAACGCAGGAAAGCCTTCGAGGGGGAGGCTGATGCGAAACGCAACCCGACCTCGATGGTCGGGAATTTTTTTGTGCTCATGGCTGTGATTCGCAGGATTCAGACCGGCAGTTACATAGTGGTTCTCGCCCTCTTTCTCTGTGCTGGGTGTGCAGAAGAGACGGGAGAAGATCACCTCACTTTCACTTTCACTGATGACAGGGGAAAAGAGGTGGTCCTTCCAAGTCCGGTTAGAAGGATCATTTCCCTCGCTCCTTCCTTCACCGAGATAGTCTACGCGCTCGGCGCGGAGGAGAAACTTGTCGGAGTGACCACATATTGCGACTATCCTCAAGAAGCAGCCCTGGAACCAAAAGTGGGCGATTTTCTCAATCCAAGTATTGAAAGAGTCATTGCGATGAAACCCGACTGCGTCCTTGCCACAGCCCCCAGTCAGGCCAGGACCATTGACAGGCTGGAGAAGCTGGGATTGAACGTGGTCCAATTGAATCCAGAATCAATCCTGGGCGTGGAGAGGTGCATTGTCCAGATTGGTGAGATACTGGACAGAAAAGACGCTGCTGATTCTCTGGTCGATCAGTTCAGGGGTTCAATCCGACGGATGAGACATTTGACATCTTCGATTGAGAATAAGAAGAGGGTTTTCCTGGAGATGGACACCAATCCGCTCGTTTCCCCGGGTCCGGCATCTTTTGTGGGTGAGCTCTTAACTCTTGCTGGCGGTGAGAACGTAGTCCAATCAAATTCCAGGTATCCGGTCGTCAATCCTGAGTTTGTGATCAAAGAAGATCCCGAAGTGATTATTATTGCCAACCCGGCGGTCTCACCAGAAGAAGTGAAATCGCGGCTCGGATGGGGGACAATCAGCGCAATCAGATGGGGGAGAGTCTACAGTATAGAGGCTGGCAAGATTTCGCGGCCAGGGCCAAGGGCTGTCAAAGGCGCTGAGGAACTATTCAGGCTCATCTACCAAACGAGCGAAAAATCTGAGTCAGAGGGATAGAAGCAATGGTGCGCAAAAAGTGGACACATCTTCTCTTTCTTTCCATCCTTCTCGTGGTTGTAGCCTTTGTTTCCATGGGAATCGGACCTTCTTGGGTTTCCTCCATAAGTATTTACAGGGTCAGGTTTCCAAGAGTTGTACTGGGCATATTTGCCGGCTCATCGCTTGCATTGATAGGAGCAGCCCTCCAGGGCATACTCAAGAATCCTCTTGCTGATCCCTATATCCTGGGAGTTTCAAGCGGGGCAGCATTTGGAGCAGCCCTGGCCATAGTGTTGAGAATAGCGGCTTCTCTGTTGACGCCCATCTTTGGATTTCTGGGGGCCATACTGGCGATTGTGGCGGTGTACAGCCTTGCAAGGTCGGAGGGGCGCATACCGAAGGATACTCTCCTGCTCAGCGGAGTCCTCGTTGGCTTCTTCTTTTCCGCACTGGTCATGCTCTTGATGGTGATGGCCAAGTCTGAACTTCACCAGATTACCTACCTTCTTATGGGAAACCTGGGATTCATTTTCGGCAGGAGAGATGTTCCCGTTTTTGCCGCGTTTGCGATGGTGGTGATCGTGTGTGGAGTCATCATCTACTCGCGTTCGCGGGAGATGAATATACTGTCGCTGGGAGAAGAGGGGGCGAGACAGCTAGGCGTAGAAACTGAGAAACTGAAGATGATGGTTTTCGTCACATCTTCTCTAGTTGTAGGTTCAGTAGTTGCTTTTTGTGGGGCTATTGGGTTCATCGGGCTGATGGTCCCGCACATCGCACGCATCATCGTGGGACCAGACCACAGAAGACTGATAGTCGCCTCTCTGCTTCTGGGAGGCACTTTTCTTCTCATTGCTGATGCAATCGCCAGGACAGTCGCGCCTGTTGAGCTTCCTGTTGGTGTGATAACGGCGATTTTTGGGGTTCCATTTTTTGGATACTTGCTGAAAAGGAGACGGACACGCTTTGATTAGAGTACACAACGTTAACGTGTCATACGATGGTATTCTTGCTCTTGATGGTCTCTGCTTGAGTGTGGCCAATGGCGAGTTCGCAGGGCTGATAGGTCCCAATGGGTGCGGGAAATCGACTCTGGTGAGGGTGGTATCGGGCATAATAAAACCTGACGAGGGATCCGTTGAGCTGAACGACAAACCCCTGTCGGAGATGTCCAGGAATGAAATAGCTAGAACTGTGGCTGTGGTTCCTCAGGAGAGCCACTTCTTTCTCGACTTCAGTTGCCTTGACATAGTGTTGATGGGCAGAAACCCATATCTTCGAAGGTTTCAAGCAGAGACTGAAAAGGATTATGAGGTTACACTGGATGCGATGAGTGTGACTGACACGACGCATCTCAGGGAGAGAGGGATAAACGAAATCTCCGGGGGTGAGAAGCAGAGGATCGTAATAGCAAGGGCTCTTGCACAAAGACCCAGAGTTCTTCTGCTTGATGAGCCGACGGCACATCTGGATATAGACCATGAGATTGAAATCTTCGATCTGCTGAAGAGGTTGAATAGAGAAGGGCTGACCATAATCGTCGTCTCGCATGATTTGAATCTCGCTGCGGAGTTCTGTGGTCGAATCCTCTTAATGGTTAAGGGCAAAGTGGCCGCTGAAGGAAGACCGGAAAATGTTATCGCACCACAGGTCTTGAAGAGCGTGTATGGTTCAAGAATTGTGGTTGAAAAAAATCCCAAAACAGGTGCTCCACATGTTCTTCTTGCGCCTGAGCATGGAGGTGAGGATGATGAAGAGGGTAGTTGAGATGATTGTGATATTGCTGCTGCCGTATATTTGTCTTGCGGCTGAAGAGTCTTCTGTTGTAGACAGTCTCGACCAAATTCCAGTATATGAGATGCCGGGCATAACGGTCACTGCAACCAGAGTCCCCCACAGGCTTTCAGATGTTCCTCTTGGAGCTGAGGTGATAACTGCATCGGAGATTGAAGAAAGCGGGGCGTCTGACGTTGGGGAACTCCTGAGGAGTGGTGTGGGCGTTGACGTTAAGAGCTATGGGTATTTGGGTTCAGCGTCTTCCATATCTATTCGCGGCTCTGCGTCAGGTCAGGTGCTTGTCTTGGTGGATGGCAGGCCCATCAACTCTGTTTCTCTTGGCGTAGCAGACCTGAGCGAAGTCACCTTGTCCGATGTTAGAAGAGTTGAAGTGGTGAGGGGTCCTGTGTCCAGCCTGTGGGGCGCGAATGCACTCGGGGGGGTGGTGAACATCATAACCGGTTTCACGAGCGAGAAGACATCATCGAAAGCGACTGCCGAGTTTGGTTCCCTTAGAAAGCAGAACTACAGCGCAACTGCAACAAGCTACTTCGGAGATTTCGGCCTTAATCTATCGACTTCGTGGAGGAGCGCGGATGGTGAGCGCGACAACAGCGACTATGAGGGACGGAAGTTCTCTGGGAAGATTGGCTATTCCGGCATGGAATGGCTGAATGCAGACCTGACCGGCGCGCTTGAGCGTTTTGAACTCGGCCTGCCTGGCCCGATCCCCGATTCTATTTCCGAATACGGCAACGAAGATGTTAGTTCATTGTTTGACCGTCAGAAGAATGATAAGCGGTATCTTGATCTATCCGTTGAGATGAAGCTGAGCGAAAAGAATAGAGGAAGAGCCAAGTTTTACTATGACAGAAGGGAGATGGACTATCATGCAGTCTATGATGGCTGGGACTCAAACACCTTCTCTTACTACAAAGCGATTGAAGATGATAACTACCTGACAACTGTTGTGGGAACGAATCTTCAGTTCGAGGTGTTGAATGCCGTCAATGACGGAGTAGTTGTGGGCCTTGATGTGGCCATTTCAAAGTTCGATGCAACACAGGTCGTATTGAATGACAGCACCAAGGAAAAGACAGTAACCCGTTGGACCCCTTCTGACACAGTGTTAGGAATCTATGTCGAGAGCCACTTTCATCCAACTGAGATGGTTGGCCTAATCGGCAGCGCCAGGTATGATAGAAGCTGGGCTTACGGTGACCGGATAAGCCCCAATGCCGGGATCATAGCCCAATTTTCCCCCCGTGCTCGCGCAAAGTTTTCGATAGGCCAGGCGTTCCGTGCGCCCACGCTGAACGACCTGTACTGGCCTGAATCGGAATGGACAGGTGGGAACCCGGACTTGAGACCTGAGATAGGTGTAGGAATGGAACTGCGGGTTGAGTATGAGCCGCTGGAACTGTTGAACGTCGCTAGCTCTGTGTTCCGAAGGGATGTTGAGAATTTGATCGTCTGGGCACCCTCCTCAGACTACAAATGGCGCCCCACAAACCTGAATGAGTTCCACAGCAATGGTATCGAAATTGAGTTTGAGCTGGGGCCGATCAGCGATGCAAAATTGAAGGGCCATCTCACGTATAACTATGCATTTCAGAAGGACCAGGAGGCAGGTGATCGTGAGTATGATCGGTCTTTGGTTGAAAGGCGTGCTGCGTTTATACCAAAAACCAAAGGGCACCTGAGCGGATCATATAAGGCTCCTTTTGGGCTCGACTTCTTGATGGATGTTGAATACACAGGCAGAAGAGTAGCCTACTTCGAGGACTATATTGGATTTAACCCAGTTACAGTTGAGAAATGGCTTGAGGATGCAACTGTCGTTAATGGCAATGTGGGTTTCAACGTGGGCCCTCAGTATTTCTTCATCAAAGTTGACAATATCTTCGATAGTAGATATTCAGAGGAGTTCGGGTACAAGCTAACCGACAGAGACTACCCGAGGCCAGGCCGCACATTCAGCTATGGAATGAAAATACATTTGAAATAAAGTACAAAGTACTAAGAGCGAAATAGGCCCGAGCCTTCGTGAGAAGGCGCGTGGAATATTTCGTCCTTCGTCGGCGTCAGCCGACGGAGGAGGACGAAGAACTAAGCGCCCACCCCGCACCACCAACAACAGAAATTAAGAAACTCAGAAATCGGGAAATTGAAAGCCCAGGAACGGGTCTAGTAGCTGACGGCTGATAGCTGATACGGGCTAGCTATCTTGTGTCTTACAAGAAAATGATCTCTGTGTTCTCTGTGGTTAAAATACTGACCACTGAGGTCACTGAGATTCTACGAGGGTTTGGAGCCAGATATCAGTCTCTGTGTTCTCTGTGGTTGAAGGGCCTTCCTGAGAGCTGACAACTGGTAGCTTCGGGTGTTTGACACTCGGTTATGCCTCTGGTATACTGCGGACATGCTGAACAGATTCCTGTTCGTCTTACTCTCCACCCTCTTTTGCCTGTCGGCGTGTTACGGAGAATACCTGGACCCTATCTCGCTCGATCATGAAGGTCCACATTTTCCAGTGAGCCCTACAATACTTGCAGACACGATTTCTCTTGAATATGTGTCTGTGCCGCCGCTTAAGAGCATCTATTTGAAAGAAATCTCTGTCTGGGGTGGGTTGCCGATGCTCAACTCCCTCGTGCCCGGCCACATTGCCAGTCTTTCTATGGATAGTCTGCGTAGTCTCCACCTGATGCGTGCATCCGGGGCCATTGAGTTGGCCACGGGTGGCATACATAATTGCCTGGGCTACGTAGGTCAGCCTTGCTTCGCATCCGTTCGAGCTCCTAATCCGAGAGGCATACTCTTTCTGAAGGACGGAATACCAGTCAATGATGAGATGACCGGTGCGTTCGATGTCTCGCACATATCGCTCGTAAGCCTGAGTAAGATAGAAATTATGAGCGAGTGTGGTTCCAGTATTTACGGTCCGAATGGTTCAGACGCGGTTGTAAACCTGGTAACCAAAACCTTTTGGGGAGGTCTTCCCTATTCAAGGGTCGCGATCTCTGGCGGCAGCCACGATTTAACAAGGGCAGAGCTGGAGTTCGGTCGCAGCTTTGGCAAATCCTGGAGTGGATACGCCTCAGCAGCATATCTAAAAGAGGATGGATTCAAATCAAATGCAGATGCAGACATCAAAGACTTCAACGCTGATCTGTCGTATGACCTTGGAGCAATGAAGGCAGGCGTATCAGTCTGGCGCAGAGACGGAAAGGTTGGCATTCCAGGTGATACGATTGGACTGAGCCAACCCCTGAGAGATGAAGACAGGGTCCTCTTTGGAACTGTCTATGTTAAGGGAAATTCCTTTGACACTAAGTTCTACTACAAAGACTTGTGGCACGAGGATTCCGATTCGCTCAACAACTCGCTTGGAGTGCGAACGGTGAAGGGCATGGGTGTGGACGTGAAGAAGGCAGTGAACTTACACAGAAAAAGGATCTCAGTAGGAGTGACAGGTAGAAAGATAGAATTGGATGCTGGCGACAGCCTGTCTTGCGAAGTCTTGGATGGGGGCACCAACGTAGCAGCCAACTTCGAAGTGCTTCCGCTCGTTTACGTGGCTCCAGGTGTGTCTTATTGGTACAACGAAGTCTATGGTTCAGAGGTGAGTCCCAAGCTCTCGATTTCAATGATTTACAGTCTCGGATTCGTCCTTTTTGGTTCTGTTAGCAGGGGTTTCAATGCGCCAAATATAAGGGAGCTCTTCTCTCCAACATCCGGCAATGGGGAGTTGAAACCTGAGCATACGCGGTCCTTCTCTGGAGGACTGAGATATGAAAGTAATCAGGTGAGCCTGTCTGTTCACGGCTTCGCCATAAAGACAAAAGACCTTATCGAACCAGAAAGCGACTCTGCAAGTCAGTTTGTGAATAGTGACTATGTCTCTAGAGTCAGAGGCTTGGGGTTTAAGGCGAAAGGCAGAGCGCCGTTTGTTGAGGCCGGGATGAATTTGAGGTTAGCCACGTCTGAGCATTCCCGAACAGGAGAGGAACTCCCTTATGCTCCTAAAGTGTCTGTTGCGGGATATGCTGGATACAATGGCGTTTTCAGGCGAGGGGACCTGGGCGTGAAGGTGACCGTAGATGCGAAATATGCAGGGGAAAGAGTCTCTGACAATGGTCTATCTCTGCCCGAATACTACGTCTTGAATTTGTGCGGAGAGATAAGGGTCATTAGCCTGCGTATGTCCTATAGAGTTGAAAATCTTCTTGATGAGGAATATGAGTCTGTTTCAGGTTATCCTATGCCCGGCCGGACATTCACCTATGGACTTGATTGGGAATTTTGGAACTGACCACAAGTCTCCCGAGCCCCACGCACCTCCCCTCATAAGACCGTACGCTATACGCTGCAAGAGTGTTCTGTTGCTGGCGTAGAGTTTGCGGTTGCCTTTGATTTTGGTTTACCAATTTTGTGATTCCTGCAGGGCATGTAGGGGCGCGGTCTCCGCGCCCACTCTTCTAGAAGGTTTAGTGTAGGATCCGTTCCAATGTGTTTCACAAGCAGATTCTTTGTCGCCCTGCCGGGCTCCTCCCCGTGTAACGGGGCAGGCAGAATGACATTCCGTTTGTTGTAACTGTTTTTTGTAGGGGCGCGGAGACCGCGCCCGTTTTGATTGGGCAGGGAAACCCTGCCCCTACAGCGTCTTAGCTGAGAGCTGATGTCTGATGGGTTACTGAAAAGTCCATGCCTGGCCCCGTGGGTGGGTGGTGGAAAAATGCCCCGTTCTTAGGGATAAGGAGATTCTCCTCAGCAAAAGAGGCAATGTACGGCTTGTTTTGCTCTGCATTGACACTTTTGGGCGACAAAAACTTGTCACGAGTTGTCCAATTTAGCCACGGGTGCGGCGTTGTGCCCCACAATTGACGCTGACTGTCCGGGTGCGGTCTTTTGCTAAGCCTTTGTGAATTGAAGGCTTACGAAAGTCCTATCGGCCCAATATCCGTGGCACGAATATTGCCTTTTTTACCTACATCGCAGTATCGTGTCACCTATTCTTGCGGGCTGGTATGTATGTGAGTTGTGGCAAATAATAATTGATTGTCGGGTGTGCAGGTAATGTGCTATTCTTTTCATGACTTCACAATTAACCCCAACAAGGAGGCGTAAGGATGAGACTGCTAATGTCTCTTCTGTGCGCGGTTCTCCTTCTGGTTGGGCTGTCAGCCTATGCTGGTGCTCCTAGAGTCATCAGTTTTCAGGGCAAGCTGACAGACACCAGCGGAGTGCCGATGACAGGAACGTTTGAAATGACGTTCCGTTTGTGGGATGCTGCGACGGGCGGCACCATGCTTTTTCAGGACGTGCATCCTTCGGTCGAGGTTGACAACGAAGGGTTGTACAACGTCGAGATGAGCATTCCTACCAGCATCACTTTCCAAGATCTCGCGTGGCTTGGAGTAGAGGTTGACGCTGATGGCGAGATGACTCCGAGATATCGGTTGACATCGAGTCCGTATTCATTTTGGGCGATTAATGCAGGGATGCTGGAGGGGAATAGCCTGGCGGATTTGGACCTTCGGTTTGTGAATGAGGGTCAGGTCAATTCGATAACTAGCGCGATGATCCGGGACGGGGAGATAGTCGATGCTGACGTTTCTGCGACAGCGGACATAGACCCCACCAAGATAAAAGGGACAGCGTGCACAGGCGCTGGTACAGCCGGCTATCTCGCCAAGTATAATGCGCCGACTACCCTTGGGAACTCCGTGATTTATCAGAGTGGGAGCAATGTCGGCATCGGAACGACGGGCCCAGCGGAGAGGCTGGATGTATCCGGACGATTGCGCGTTACCGACAAGGCAAGGATTGGTCCAAATTGCAGTAACTCGGGATCTTATGCCTTCGCCGTAGGCAACGCCAACACGGCCAGCGGCTCTTATGCAACTGTGACCGGTGGACGTATGAACGTCGCCAGCCGTAGTTATGCTACCGTGGGAGGCGGATATAGGAACAATGCCA
>SOJN01000032.1 GCA_004376575.1 candidate division TA06 bacterium
CCTCAAACAAGCCAGTTCCCGATTGACAGTAGCAGGCCCTGCCTTGGCCAGCCTTTTCGACTTGTATCTTTCGTTCATTCCAGAGGTCAGTTCAAAGAGATACTTGTCTTTGAAGCAGGGGACAAGATGTACCCTTAGGCTTCTGACATCCCTCTCATAAGAACTATGGGCCTTGTTCGCCTTCGAGAAAGCAAGGTATTCCTTGGCAAAGTCTTGAAATAGGATCTTCTTCTCCTCGTATATCCCCAGGTACTCGCCTCTGGCGCTCTTCAACTCGATGTCTTTAAGAGCCAGCTCAGCCAGCTTCTTAGACTGGCCGATCGTCTTCCTGATTCTTCTGCCTTTGTGGGTATAGTCTATATACCAGCTCTTGCCTCTCTTGAAGGTCCTTCCCATACTCATCAACCCCTCTATTGGTCAGTAACTTTACGACACAGTTCTCTCGTTTTCAAGTCATTTTTATCGGTCTACGCCCCTTTGAAACCAACTCCACCTCGGGTACTCTATTCTTCCTTCCTCTCCGCCGCTTATCCTTCAGCCACTCCTCAACTTCTTTCACGCTGAACCGGACAAGCTTCCCCAGCTTGATGTGAGGTATGTATCCCTCATGCACCCAGCCGTAGATTGTGGCTGGTTTCACACTGAGTATTTCAGCCAGACGGTTTATGTCAACGAGTCTGTCCATCTTTCGAGTTCTCGTCGCACTGTTGAGCAAAAGCAAGCGTAAGCTGTCCGGGAGAATCAGATACGCAACGGTGCGGTGCTTTCTTCTTCAAGG
Source organism: candidate division TA06 bacterium (assembly GCA_004376575.1). NCBI lineage: Bacteria > candidate division TA06 bacterium. The sequence goes on from SOJN01000032.1 coordinate 779, forward strand.
CACGGCTTGGGTCCACAGCTTTGATCATGTTGCCTCCTGCAACTGACAGTTCCTTAGTCTTAGAATATCCTATCGAAGGGTGTTGACGAGCCTTGTCGAGTTGGGGGTGTAGCGCTGGCCGGTCAGGAGTCCTTGCGTCAGAAGGAAGCTGTCGTCCCCCTTTCTTGTCCGAATCGTAGCCTGAGGCTGTTTGAGTAGGCTGAGGCTCTCCAGAGTTCTGTTTTTCTGGACCTTTTCTCTGACTTGTTTCGTTGTGCGACTGCCGGACGGTTTCAGTTTCTGTTTGGCTGGCTTCGTTCCCCAAAATAGTCCTGGGATCTGGCATGGACTGCAGCATACGATCGTATGCCTTCGCAGCATCCTCCATCTTAAAGTGGGAATAGTATCGTTCTGTTGTCTTCACACTCGCATGCCCAAGAAGCTTGCTTGCGATTTGGATATTTCCAGTCTCCTCCACAATACCCGTGGTAACGATATCTCTGACGAGATGCGGGTTGACGGCCTTCCCGAGATGCTTCAGACAGGCCTGCGTGACAATTCTATGCAGCATGGAGCTTCCAAGAGGTCGGCCATTCACTGAAGGAAACAAAACCTTTGAATTTGTATGGCGAGCAAGAATAGGACGTGCCTCCTCCAGATATTCTTTCAGATAAGGTTCAAGATACTCCGGAAAACTGTAGCTAGTCAGGTTGCCTGTCTTTGTCTCCTCGTTCCTAAACACAATTTGCCATGTTCCATGTGACCCACAGAATATGTTGTCGCCCAATCTTGCGTTGCGGAGGTTACTGGAACGCAAGGGTCTAGCTATCAGAATGCGGATTATTAGTTCGTTTCTTATCATAATTGCTAACCGTTTCTGATTCGTTCCCTTCCTCTGGCGCTGCGAGCTCTCTGCGAAAGCTAGCCTTTCCTGCTTGAGCCTTTCAGGGACGGAACGGAGTTCATTGAGAGAAACCATTTTCCCCGACTTGTCCTTTGGTCTAGCATCTCGGAGTTCTGCCTTCATTTCACAAAGCCACGCCATCTCTTCCTTGTTGGCCTTGATGTAATGCAGACCGATGGAGATAAGAACGTCTACATAGCTCATCAGTGTTATGTCACCAACTCGTCGCTTCGACCGCAACCAAGAGAAAAAGCTTCTGATCAGGTATTCGTCAAGAAAGGTACAAAGGTCCAGTTGGTCCTTTGGAATTCCGAGGACATTCACAAAGTATCCTGCGCACCTTTCGAGAGATTTTAGTCTTTTCGTTGCAGTACTTATGTTCTGCTTGTTTCTCTTGGGTCTGCCACGCACGAAGTCGTCTGTGGCCCAACTCCTGTATTTCTGATAATCCTTCTGCATCTGAGAAGGCCATTCTTCTAGGGGCAGGCGATATGGAGGGAATTTGTGGGGGATGGAGGGAAATCTCAAGTACGGAAGTACGCCTTCGGGCGCGGCATAGGCCCACATGGTCTCGAGATCGTGATAGACCCTCCGCCACTCCACACACCCGACCGTTCCCTGAAGGCTCTGTGCAAACTCTGTTAGGTCACTCGGCGCAAGGTCGGCTGGCCCCAGTCCTTTGGACGAGGCCCATTTCCCCAAACCATACCAGCGAGAACTTCCCTTTCGCCCGAAACGATGTTCATACGCTTCGATGGTGTCACGCCAGGTCGTTGACACTTCCTCAGAGCGGTCCGTCGACACTAGACCTCTCTTGCGGCCCCAGTCAGTGAGCCTCTTGAGGAATGACTTGTTGTTGCGCACTTTTACTCTAGAAGAGTTCTGTTTCTTAAGGTGACTTTCCAGAATATCCAACATCCCATCAAAGGCAGACACGGGAATCTCCGATGCTGATTTGACACCCAACGCCTTGATAGTGTGTCGAACGGCTGTCTTGGTCATGGCAACGCGGTTCCTGTCAGCCGTCTGCACCACGAAGATATCGAGCAACTCCTGTAGGCTTTTCACTTTCATTTCACATCGCCAAGAACGTATAAGGCGATTTGGATCGCCTACGTTACAGTTGACTGCAGACAAATGAGTTTAGTGTCAAAATATGTACGATATCCCTCTCGCGGACTGATGGTTGGTGCTACTTGCGTGGTACATAACACGCTACGCGAGCGTCTTTGTTGTTACGCTTGAATACGTTAGCCATCGTTTATCCTCATCGGACTCAAGCACCGCCTTGTACATAAACCAATCCGAACTTCCTGTTGGGACATAAACACTAAGACCTTGAAATGCTGTGAGTTAGGCCGAAGCCCCAGCATACGTGACTTTTCCAGAAGACGACCGAGACACCCAGAATTTCCGGGTACATAAACCAGACAACTCTCATTCTAGGTCAATGTGAATGACCTCTTGTCACGCTGCAGCTCTATGAACTTCTCGATATCCTTCCGTCGAAACCGAATGAGCCTGCCGACCTTAAGCGAGGGTAAGTCTCCTCTTCTGGCCAGGTCCATGACGTGGCGGGTGGTAGTGTGTAGTAGCTCCGCCACCTCCTTCTTGTTAAGTAGCTGCTCTTCCATCTTTCACCCCCCTTGTTAGTCAACCGTGACGAAGAACAAGGAACTTTGGACGACTTTGACTCTCCTAGGACTCAACGAAAAGATACTGGACCTTAGTGAAGTTTGTCAAATCGAGGGGGATAACTGTTGGTCACAGCTGACCACCGCTGGCACTCGTTGGCAAAAAAAATGACGCCAGCTAAGCACTGGCGTTGTAATTACTTGGACCTAGAAACGGCGGTTTTGTGCGACTGTCCGTACTTTTCTTAGTAGACGATGGTTCGTTGACTCAAGTAGTTCCTTAAGTCTCCCATTCTCACCCTCACGCATTGAGGGCCCAGACGCACCGTCTCCAAGCCATATTGGTTGACCATTCGGTAGATACTTCTCAGGGAAATCCTGAGCATGACTGCGACCTCTTGGAAAGTCAGCAGATCTTCATCGCCCAACCTACTGAATCTGGATCTTGACCTCCTCACCACTGCCACCACCTCCCTTTAGGTTACTCTCCCCAATGTTTCCCGGGCCAACTCACTTCCGCGCGGTCGATCACCATATGCTACTAGGTCGTCTACACCTTCACTAACGCCTTCGCCAAACCCGAGGCCAGTTTCTGCTCAAAAAAAACCGGCACAGCTTCTGGGTCTTAATAGACCCTCTGTGCCGGAGATCTGCCCCCTGTGCCCGTTTGTCCAGGGGCGCTTTTACTGTCCGGTTCTATCGAATAATGGGCACAGCATTATGTTAATGTCTGCGCCAGAATCTGTCAAGTACCGAAGTTGAAAAACTGCACACTCCCACAGCATACGCCAGCAGTCACTTCCTTCAAATCTCGATTTCTACTTTGTAGAAAGGCCAGTCAGGGCAAGTTTATGCCTTAGCCGTAGGGTCTCACAATTCTCTTCTTGGGCCGTCCGCCTTCGCTCGCGCAGGACACAAGTGTTCTCATATAGGCATCTTCAGAGCTTGCCCACGGTGAGAGTTGCGGTGTGAAGAACGG